>CAZDME010000016.1:0-24816 GCA_964506785.1 uncultured bacterium
AAAAAATGACTATTATGGCACACAAAGACAGGCTTAATTCTAATCTTGCTATTGGGGCCAATCGGATAATATTTTTTCGAGATATTAAATCGTTTGTAGAAAAAAAGAAGGAACTGCCGTAGCAGTTCCCATTCGCCTATTATACATAGGCTTTAGTCATTTACATAATAATTATACAATATAAGTTGATGTTTGTCAATAGACAAATTTGTGCCTGGATGGGTATGCTAATTAAACGCAGAAAAAGAGGTGGATTTTAGCGTTTTTCTAAACGGAGAAGAAGTATATGTTCAACCTCACTCCTCAAGAACGAAATGTAGCTTTATTTTTAGTCGGAACTTTAGTAATCGGTTCCGGGGTTTTGTTTTTTAAAAATAGACATTTTAAAGAGGTTAAGCCCTATCTGGTTAAAGCCCACTCTCAACCGGAGACAAAAATAAACCAGGCGGAGGAGTCTCTGGTCGTTCATCTGGCCGGTGCGGTATTTAGGCCCGGCTTGTATCGGGTCAAAAAAGGCACCCGGGTAGGGGAGGTGTTGACAGAAACAAATCTCAAGGTGGAAGCGGATATTTCCTCTATAAATCTGGCCAGGACCCTTATAGATGGAGAAAAGATATTTATTCCCGTAAAAGCGCCGGCCCAAGGAGACTCTCTAAGAATTCCCTCTCTTTCGGTAAATGCAATAGAGAAGGGAAAATCGGGAGAGTTTCTCAACATTAATCAGGCCGATGTTTTTCAGTTAGCCAGACTGCCGGCCATTGGAGAAATTCTGAGCCAAAGGATTATCGACTATCGAAAAGAAACCGGGCCTTTTAAAAGCAAAGAAGAGATTCAAAAAGTCAGAGGGATTGGTCTAAAACGCTTTGAGAAAATAAAAGATTTAATATCTGTCGATTAAAAAACTTTAATTCTTTCCCTTTAATCACCCTCCCGTAAACCAAGGGGTTTTAATGACTAAAGTTTTTTTATTTGTCATATTTTTGTTTATTTTAAACCCAGCTTTTGCCTATGGCCTTGATTTTGAATGGAAGAACAGTCAAACCGCGAGCTATGATATATCCGTAGATAACGAAGATTGGTATACTATAAGGCTATGGCCGGAAGCTCACTATTATCTTCCGGCTTTTAATAAAGAATTAAAACTTTGTCCTTTTATCGAAACAAGGTATCATTTTCATTCTCATAAACTTTGCCGGAGCGAATTCGGCTTTGAAGCCGGAACGGATTTGTTCAAATGGCTTTATTGGGCAGAAAGCCTCCAATATGCTATCCTTCATCCGGGAAGGGATACGATTGAATTAGAATCTATTCTAAGGTTTCACCATCCCTTCTGGATAAAGGATAAAAAAATAGAAGCCTATATTTTCAACGAGCATACCTTTGCCTTTGTTATCGGTGAGGGTAAGAGAAACGAAATCGGCCTGGGAATTAACTGGCTGGCGGAAGATGATATTGAACTTTTATTAGGCTGGCGGCATATTGACCGGATACATAATTATGATTCTGACCAGATAGAGGCCTCTTTGTTTTTTAGCTTTTAGGAAAATTCGAGTGGCAAGCGGGGAAATGTTTACGGATAATTATTTTTTCTTTGGCAAATCTTACCGGATAAGCACCGATTCAAAGGCCTTTCGGCAGGAATTAAAAGATATCTACCGCCATTTTCTCTCTCTTAAAAGGGGGGAAATTTTTGAGAAAATCCATATTTTCTCCGGGCAGACAAACTGTCAAAAAGCCGGGATAAAGTGGGACGATTCTTTTTATCCTCTTTCTAAACTTTCGGCCAGGCAAGTGGCTTTGGCCATACCCTCTTTGATTGCCTCCCGGATGAGCAGTCACTTTATTTTCCACGGGGGAGTGGTTTCCTGGAAAGGGAAGGGATTTATTATTTGTGCTTATTCGGCTTTTGGCAAGACCACCCTGGTTATGGAGCTTTTAAAAAGGGGTTTTTCTTTACTCTCCGACGAATTAGCCCCTATTTCTGTTTCTTCCCGGTTGATTGAACCTTTTCCCCGCAGCCTTCGCCTTTCCGCAAAAACCTTTAAGCTTTTTCCGGAGCTCTCCACTGCGCATCTGAAGAAAAACAAGAAGGATAGACGAAGAAAAATCATGCTTGATATTGATAATTTAGCCTGGGCAAAATTAGGCGAAAGATGTTTTCCCGGTTATGTTATTTTTCTCATCCCTCCTGGAGGGATAAAGGGGAAAGAAACCTTTATTGAGTTGGCCTTAACCTATATTACCCCTGCTTTTTTAAAGAAGTTAGCGAAAATAAAAGGAGTCAGGGAAGTAAGCCGGATTAAGGGAAGAGATTTCTCTTTGCTCAGCCTGAAGGTAAAAAAAGGAGTAAGATTAATACCGGCCATAAAAAACCTTTGTCTTGACTGCCGGATTCCCCTCATTTATGCTCATCGGGGTAAAGCTGGACCAATGGATTGGCAAGCTTTCCCTTCTTTAAAGCCGATAGCTTCCTCATCGGGTTTTTTAAAACTTAGCCAGATGCTTCTTTTAGTTTCTAAGGAAGCTTTGCTGAAGGGAAGATTTAGCGGAAGTTCCCCCCGCTTGCTTATGGAATTAACCAGGCTTACTCAAGGAACGCGTTTTTTTGAAATGGTTCCGGGGAAACTCAGCCAGATGGCTGAATTAATTGAGAAATTGGTAAAAAGAGTTTAGTCTCAGAACTTCACCTTTACCCAATCCAATAAAACTCCCAGATTAGCGCTATAACCTTTAATGGCATATTCGTAGGGATTCCAGACAGTTGCGGTAATTCTTAAGACCGCCCTCCGGGGAAGAGAAGATTTAGTTACTGATGAAGGAATAATTAGGTTATATTCTTTGAATTCATTGGCCACTTCAAATTCTTTGATAAAATTTCCGTCCAGATAAAGAGAAATCCGGGCTAATTTTTCTTCTTTCGGCCGGGCTCCGCCCATTTTGATAGTCAAACTAACCTTTTTATCTTCCTCCGGCCAGGGGATAGTTATTTCGGCCAGGCCGTATGTCCAGCGGCCGTTTATTCCGCCGCTATAGTTTCTCACCCGGTCAAAACCGCCGGCCAGGCCAAAGCAGTTTCGGCCGATATCGATAAAATGTTCACCTTTCTTTTCTTGCCTTTTTCTCTCAAGCAGCTTTAGCTGAAAGATTTTAACCGGTATTTTAAATTTTTTCACCTTCCGGGGAATCTGACGCAGCGGTTCTTCCAGCCGGCTTGAGTCTAAAATAGCCGAACCAACCTCCTGAAAATCGACTCTTGGGGTAAAAGGTTTGCTTTCCCGGGAGATATAGAAGACTTGCTTGTTTTCTTCAAGCCATTTCTCTATTATACTTAAGGCCTGCCAGGCTTTAGGGATATTTTGGTCAGAAAGGGAAAGGGTGTTTTTACCGTAGATATAATGCAAGGGAGTAGCCAGCCAATATCCATCACAGATATAGATAGCTTCTTCTTTCATTTGTTTCGCCAGATTTTCCGAAAATTCAATCATCCCTTGATAATCCACCTGTTTTATCAAAAGGGGAATTCGCCAGATGGGGAAGGCAAGAAGATAAATACAGATAGCCGTAGCTATGATTCGGCCGGTTATTTTTTTTCGCTCGCTTAATTCGATAATCAGGTAGCTGGCAAAAAGGTAAAAGCTGGGTACCATAAAGGGAACATAGCGCCTGAGGGCCCAGGGGTAGCTGGGAGCCAGGACCTTGTTACGCAGGAAGAAAAACGAAAAGGTTAAGGCCATGATGACAAAAGGTGCTTTTTTTCGGGAAAAACCCTGCCAAAAGGCCATCCCTAATCCAAAGATTGCCAGCCAGAAGCCTAAAGGGGTAAGGAAGAGAGCCAATTCTTGGGCATTGGTAGCATTGTTATTTAGAGGCATTATCCGGGGGCGAAGAAAATAAAGATAAAATGCCAGAAGCACTAGGAGCAAACTAGCCCCTCTTCTAAGATATTTCTTCTGGCAGAGGCGGTTAAAGAACGGCTTTATTTTCCCGGAGAAGACTTTTAAAAGAATTAGCAGAATTAGGCCTGTCCCCAGAGCAATTACGGCTTTATCCCTGGCCGGATTGAATTTATAATGGTACCAATAAATGTTATAAATATAGGTTTTAGTAAAAAATACCCCCTGAATTAGCAAATAGACCAGTAAAAGGCTGAAAGGAACGATAAAAAAGAGGTCAAAACGCCTAAATTTCCCCCAATTTCGGTAGAAAAAGTAAAGAACTAATGCCGGAAGAATGAGGATAATGGTAAAAGAAGAAAGGAGAGCGGCTCCCAGGGTAAAGGCTCCGATTAAAGCCAGGAAAGGTTCATTTTTCTCTTCATAAAGGGCCAAAAGATAGATTCCGCTCCAGAGTAGAAACTGACTGAATATTTCAGTGGTAGAAAAGCGAACATACCAAATCTGGATAACGCTTAGGGCCAGAAATAGAGAGGCAAGCCCGGCTACTTTGCGGTTAAAAAGAATCCTGGCGGCTTGATAAAAGGCCAGGAGCCCCAAGAGGGCGAAGCACGGATTTAGATAAAGGCTGAAGCGCAGGCCAAAAAGGCTGTAGAAGATAGCTATCCAGACTGGATAAAGGTGATAAAAACGGGGAATAATCCGACCCCTAACTGAATCGGTAATCATGAAGCCGGGATATTTCTGCTGGATATTTACCCGGTTGTGAGAGAAGGCTTCCTGTTCCGCGGCCTTTAGGCCGGCCCAGGTTTTATCTTCAATCTTGATTGAGCCGGTTTTGGCGATATTTATCCCGGTGTTGAGATATGTTCCCGGGTCCCAGCCTCCTTCCAGATACTGATGCGGCCGGAAGAAGATAAAGGAGCTTAAAGCTAATAAAGCTAAAAGAAACCAGTTGGGCCGGAAGCGGATTTTTTTAAACTTTAACCCTTCCGGCCGTTTAAGATAAAGGCAGATAAATATAGTTAATGAATAGATACCCAGAAAAAAGACAAGATAGAAAAGGGAGAAAAAACCAAGTTGAGCCAATATCAGGCCGATTAAAGAACTGAGAAGAATGCTGATAAGTAAAGAGAAAGAATTTTTTCCCTTTAAAAGAAGACTGGTGAGATAGCCGGGCAGAAAAAAGATAAAAATGGCTGATAAAATCTTTCCGAAAAGCAGGAAGGCTGAATTCATCGGTAAAAAATGTCTTAGGTGTAATCTAAAAGGTGTGCTGGGTTTATTTTGTATTATAAACCTTTAAAAATTGTGTTATAATTTTAGCATAATGGATAAAAAATTCCAAAACAAATATTTCTGGAGTGTGGCTAAAGGAAAAAGCATGTCTCCTTTTATAAAAGAAGGGGACCGCCTTCTTCTGGCCGCTTTTTCTTCTTCTCAGATAAAACCGGGAGATATTGTGGCCATAAAGACGGGGCCGGGGATAGTTATTCACCGCCTTATAAGAAAATACCGCCGGCATGGCCGGCTCTATTTTCAGGAAAAAGGCGACGGCAACCTGAGAGGGGAAACTATAGCTCCTGGAGATATTTTGGGTAAGGCCATTCTTATCAAGCGTGGAGAAAAAGAAAAACATCTAAATCGGCCTCTCTGGCAGATTTTTAATAGAATTATGGGCACATATGGTTATTTATTATCTTCTCTATATCAACTGTATCAGAAAACTAAACAAAATACCGGACATCCCCGAATGACCCCGCAGGATTCCCAAAAATCCCGGCGGGGCAGGCGGCGGCGGGATAATAATGCTTAAGGAACAAAAGTTACTTTTAAACTCTCTTGCTAGAGGAAGAAGCGAAAAACTTCTCCGGGAAGAAAGAAAAATCCTCGAGACTGGGAATTTAGACTGGAATTACATACTTAGGGAGGCTGATTATCACCGGCTCAACCCCCTTATTTATTATCACTGGCGGAAAGAAAAGTTGATTAGCTTAATTCCTGAGGGAATAAGTGCCCGGCTGGAAAAGAAACATTATGCCGTTGCTTTTAGTAATTTAAAATTATCCCGGGAACTTGAACGGTTGATAGCCATTTTTATTAAGGCCGGAATAGAATTTATTATTCTCAAAGGGCCGGTTCTCGATGAAGCTATCTATCCCGAAAAGGGCCTGCGGCCTTTCGGTGATTTAGATATATTTATCCGCCGTCCGGATTTAGATAAAATGGAAGATATACTTTTAAAAGAGGGGTATTTACTCCCTGCGGGGATTCTTCCCAAACAGTTCTATCGGCAATTTCATTTCGAATTACCCTTTGTCAATCAGACAAAGGGGGGAGCATATTTGGAAATTCATTGGGATCTTCTGCCCCGCTGGCGCCTGCATTCTCCTGATATCTTTGAGGTTTGGAAGCGGAGACAAACTTTCGGTGAAAATAAGGTGTTTTATTCTCTGGGAATCGAAGATATGATTATTTATCTTTGTGGCCACCTGGATTTGCATGCTTATATGAACCGTTATCGCTATCCTTCGGCCAAAATAGAAGATTATATCTTGACTCCTTCAAGCGGCAATAGACTTATCTGGTTTTCTGATATTTTGGAAACAATTAGATTTTTTGGAGAAAGGATTGACTGGGTAAAACTTAGAAAAAGGGCAAAACACTGGGGGGTAGAGACGGCTGTTTCTGTCAATCTATCGATTCTTAAACAATTGTTTCCGTTTGAGGGGATTTTGGAAACAATCGACTTTTCTTTAATCCCTCGTCAAGGAAGGGTTAAGAAAACCGTCATTTTACTTGCGGAAAAAAATATTTTTTTCTCAAAGAAAAAAAGAAGCTGGGAGAAAACACTGGGGTTTCGAGGCTCTCTTTCCTGGACAGATTTAATCGAATATATGTTTCCGGGGGGAAATGTATTAAAAGCCAGATATAGAGATAAATCAGGTAAGATGCCTTTATTTTACCAGATTACCTATCGATTGAAATGCCTTTTTGAAGGATTGAAAGGTATGTATATGGCTATTTTAAAATAAGCTAATTTTTAGAGGAATCCGGGCTCATTCTCGCCGGATCCGAGAGTCAAGCCTAATTCTTCTTCCAGTTCTTCGGCTTCGTAGGTTTTTATCTCCGGCCTCTTATAAACTGTTTTTTTCTCTTTATCCTTGGACATGATTTACCTCTTGATAAGTTAGTAAACCTTTCTTTTTCAGTTTAGTTATTATTTGGTGGACATCTAATTCAACCGCTGTTTTAAGAGGCAGGCTAAAGGTCTTTTTAATGTTTTTCGCTATTTCGCCAACCTGGTGCCGACCGTTAGCCATTTTCCAGATAAAAGCGGCTGTTTCATTTAAAACGTGAAGGCGCTCTGTTTTCGGGTCATAAAGCAACAGTTCCTGCCCAACTTTCGAACTTATAACATCCTTCCTTATAAGTGGACATTTTATCATCATTTTAGGCTTTAACTTTTTCTCCCAACTGTCCATTATAATAGATTTCTTTATATCATTTTTATCACGAATTATTTTTTTTGTCAAGAGAAACTATTTTTGCTCAAACTTTTTGCTGGGGAGTGGTTAATTTCCCTTTTTCTTGCTTCTAAAAAGGTTATAGTAGCCCGATAATTTTCCCCGGAAACTCAAAGGTTTATTCATATCGGAATTGGTTACTTTGATTCTTTTCAATTCATAGATATCCCTATTTAATTCTGCCATCCCCCGGTTAGTGGTGCAGGCCCCTTTATATCCGGCCTTTTTTACCATCTCTTTAATCTCCGCTGTAAAGCCTCCGGTGGGGTAGGAGAAGTAATTAACTGGCCGCTCTATCTTATTTTCAATCTCTCCTTTACATCCGGCTATTTCCTCCCAGAGTAGGCCTTCATCTTTTATGGCGGGAAGATAGACCTGATGTTTGGTATGACCGCCAAAAGATATTTTATTTTTTGCCATTTCCTTAATTTCTTCCCAGCTCATATAATTTTTTTCGTTGCTGATGGAGTATGAAACAATAAATATGGTTGCCGGAAAGCCGTGTTTTTTTAAGGTCGGATAGGCCACGGTAAAATTATCTTGATAGCCGTCATCTATGGTAATAACCAAAGTTTTCTTTCTGAATTTTCTTTCATTTTTTATTCCTTTTACCAACTCATCAAGAGAGATTACTTGATAATTTTTCTCTTTAAGATAGGCCATCTGCCGTCTGAAATTCTCCGGGGTGACGAAAAGGGAGCTTTCTTTATAGCCAAAACGGTGGTACATAAGGATGGGGACGACATAACGGGGGGAGAGCCAGAGAAAATAGACCGCTCCGCTAATGATTGATAGAATGATTATCGCCCCTAAAAATCTTTTAAAAGATTTCATTGCTAACAACCTCCTTCAAAAATCGCTATATTCTACCACAATAGTCTTTTTCTTGCCACAAAAAATATAAAAACCATTTGACAAGTTTGTTCCTCTGTGGTACAATCCCTTTTAAGATTGTGATTTCCTTCACAAACTAACACAAAACAACTTAGCGATTTATGTATTTTCTTTCATCCGTCAATTTAATTAAATTCCTGGATTTTTTAAAAGCCCAATATGGAGTTTATCTCCCTGTTAAAAAAGGGGAGGAACTCCTTTACAAAAGGTACACTGAATTTAGTAATGATATTGTAATCGGCGAAGTCCGTTCCTTTGAGCCCTTAAAGTCTTTTTTTTCCCGGGCTCGTGAAATTGTCGCCGAAGGATTTAAGGATTCTACCGGTTCTTCTATGCCGACAGGAGGCAAGCCTCTGGCCATTGTTGGCGTCAAGGCCTGTGACTTGAAAAGCTTCAAGATTCAGGATTATGTATTTCAAAACCATGATTATCAGGATCCTTTTTATATCAAAAACCGCCGGGACAACCTGATTATCTCCAGCGACTGCACCTCTGCCTTAGAAACCTGCTTTTGTTTAGCCCTTGGCCTTAAACCCTATCCCCGGGAAGATTTTGATATTAACCTTTCTCCGCTTACTGGCGGTTTCATTATCGAGGTAGGCTCTCAAAAAGGCCAGGCCCTGATTGATAAAAATGCCTCTCTTTTTACCGAAGCCAAAAAAAACTTTCTTCTTGAAAGAGATGACCAGCGTCAAAGGGTCATTATGAAGGTAGAAAAGAACATTAAAGATAATAATATTCCTTATCAGGATTTTTTTAAAGGTGTAATTGAGAAAAACTATGAATCTGATATTTGGGCCGATGAAGCTCAAACCTGTGTTGAATGCGGTGCCTGCAATACAATCTGTCCCACCTGCCATTGTTTTCTTCTTTATGACCAGAAGGATGAGGAGAAGATGGTCCGTCTTCGCCTCTGGGATTCCTGTTTGATAAAGGATTTTGCCCGGGTGGCCGGAGGAGCCAATCCCCGGGAAAAGCTTTGGATGAGATTAAGAAACAGATTCGAGAAGAAATTTGATTTTTTTCCCAAAGTTGCCGAAGTTTACGCCTGCACCGGCTGCGGCCGTTGCATCTCGGCCTGTCCGGGCAAGATAGATATCAGAAAGGTACTTAAAAGATTGGTAAGCGATGGATAATAAAATTGATAATCCATATCAGCCTATTGAGGCTCGGGTAATCGAGGTTATCCCGGAGACACCGACGATAAAGACTATCCGCTTTAAATCTAAAGTGCCTATTGGTTTTGCTACCGGCCAGTTTATCGCCCTGACCGTTCCCGGCGTAGGTGAAGCCCCTTTTACCCCCTCATCAAGGCCTTCCAGCCGAGAGACCATGGCGGTTACGGTGATGAAGGTCGGTAAGGTAACCGAGAAAATTCATCAGCTTAAAGAAGGCGATATTATCGGTATTCGGGGCCCATTGGGGCAGGGTTATCCCATTGACGAATTTAAAGGCAAGGAGATTCTGGTGGTTGGCGGCGGCTGCGGTTTTGCTCCTTTAAGAAGTCTGATGTATGAGCTTTTCGAACGGAGCGGCGAATTTAAAAAAATATTTTTTCGCGGCGGTTGCAAAACCCCTCAGGAACTGGTCTATCACCGCGAGATTGATGAATGGCGAGACAAGACAGATTTGGATTTAAGGCTTACCGTTGACCAGGCCGATAGCCATTGGCAGGGAAATGTCGGGGTAGTGACCACTATTTTGGATGGCCTTGATATGGACTTTGCCCGGGCGATAGCCATTGTTTGCGGGCCGCCTATAATGATGAAATTTGCCACCCGGAAACTCTTAGAGCTGGGCTTTGGAGACGAGAATATTTATCTTTCTATGGAAAAGAATATGTCCTGCGGCATTGGAAAATGCGGCCATTGCCGGATTGGCGCCTATTATGCCTGTAAAGACGGCCCGGTTTTTACCTACGATAAAATAAAAGGTTTTCCCAATATATGGGACTGAGCAGCTTAAAATTTAAAACTTAAAGCTAAAAACCTTAATAAGAATTTAAAACTTTTGAATTTTACGCTATGGATAAAATAAAAACGACTGCCGAAGAACTTCACCAGGGAAAATTGAACCTGAATCCCCAGAAAAGTGAAAAAGTGCGGCTTTTTATTGACCTTGATATCTGCCACTCTGGTGAGTGTAAGGAGTGTGTTATTAAATGCAGTTATTTCTATCATCCCGATAATAACGGTATTTTTTCCGTGGCTGAACTGGCCAGTTTGTTTCTGGTCTGCCGTCGGTGTGAAGAGCCTCATTGTGTCAATGCCTGTCCGGTAGATGCCCTGGAGCAGCAAAAAGAAAAAGACAACCTTCTCATCCGCCATAATATGCGTTGCATTAGCTGTCGGTCCTGCTCGCACGCCTGTCCTTATGGGACAATCTATCCGGAAAATGTCCCTTTATTAATTCATAATTGTGATTTTTGTTTTGACCGGAGGAAAAACAAAGATGAGCCTTTATGTATCCAGACCTGTCCTTATCAGGCTTTAAGTTTAAAAAGAGGGGATATGGAATTAAATGAAAACACCTTTTTAGTCGGAGAGAATCTTATCGTTCATTCCACTCATTGGGATAGAGAAAAGGCATGATTTATATATTCTACCTTTTTGTTTATGGTTTTCTGTTAACGGCCGCAATAGGTCTTTTTGCCAGCTGGTTTGACCGCAAGGTAACCGCCCGGGTGCAGTACCGCGTCGGCCCGCCTCTCTTCCAGCCTTTATTCGACATCATAAAACTTTTAGGCAAAGAGACACTTGTTCCTTCCGGGTCATCAAAAATAACTTTTCTTATCGCTCCGGTTATCGGCCTGGCCAGTTTGATTTTTGTCTCCACCCTTTTATGGCTTAATGCCCTTAACCCGGCCCGGACCTTTTTAGGCGATTTAATTGTCGTTTTATATTTACTGACTATCCCTTCAATCAGCATTATTATCGGCGGCTTTGCTTCAAAGAATCCTTTAGCCAGCCTCGGCTCATCCCGCGAGATGAAGCTTATTTTGAGTTACGAACTGCCCTTTGTTTTAGCCTTACTGGTTCCGGTAATAAAGTCTAATTCTATCCGGCTGGGTGAGATTTTAAATTTTCAAGCCCAAAACGGGGTAGTGGCTGGCAGCTTATCCGGATTCCTGGCTCTGGCGGTGGGTATCATTTGCATGCAGGCAAAGTTAGCCCTGGTGCCTTTTGATATTCCCGAGGCCGAGACAGAAATTACCAGCGGCCCTTTAATTGAATATTCCGGCAGTGCCCTGGCTTTATACCGGCTGATGAAAAACATGCTTTTATTTACCCTGCCATTTTTTTTAATTATTATTTTTATGGGCGGGATAAGGTTTGGCGGCATTCATCTTTTATATGCATTCTTAAAATACATCGGATTAGTAGCTTTGGTTACCGTCATAAGAAATACCAACCCGCGTCTTAGGATTGACCAGGCGGTCAGATTTTTCTGGGGGCCGATGACTATTATGGCGGCAGTCGCCGTAACCCTGGCTTTACTGGGTAAATAATGAGTATGAAATTAAAAGCACTTTTAAAATCACCCTGGGTTTTTCATTTATCGACCGGCAGCTGCAATAACTGCGATATAGAGGTTTTGGATTGTCTTACCCCCAGATTCGATATTGAAAGGTTCGGTATGCTTCTTGCCGGGAGCATAAAACATGCCGATGTGCTTTTGATTACCGGCTCCTGTAACCGCCAGTCGGTAATACGACTGAAAAGATTATATGAACAGATTCCCAGGCCCTGTTTAGTAGTGGCCATTGGTGAATGTTCTTTATCAAGAGGGATGTTTATTCATAGCTACAATTGCCCCCAGCCTTTAGATAAGATTATTCCGGTAGATGTTTACATTCCCGGTTGTCCGCCCAAGCCGGAGGCGATTATTGCCGGGGTAGTAAAGCTTATTGAAAAAGTAAAGAGAGATAAGGGAAAAAAATGACCGGAGAAGAGATTTTAAAGGACATAAAAGAAAGATTCAAGGATTATATAATTGATTTTTTTGATAAAACCCCCAGGAGGGTTTATATAGAGATTAAGCCGGAATCGATTGTCAAGGTAGCCGGCTACATCTTTAAGAAGCTCGGTGCCAGATTTAATATTACCACCGGACTGGATACCAGGCACCACATGGAATTATTGTATCACTTTACTTTTGAAGATATAAATTTAATCATTTCTCTTCGGGTGAAATTAAAGAAAGACAAACTGGAGATTAATTCTCTTACCTCACTTTTTGCCGGTGCCAACTGGATAGAGAGGGAGATTTACGAGATGTTAGGCATAAATTTTAAAGGACACCCCGATTTAAGGAGGCTTCTTTTATCGGATGACTGGCCGGAAGGTGTTTATCCTTTAAGATGCGATTATAAAGAGTGGGATAAGAAGGCTATCAGAGATAGAGGCGTTTAATGGCACGAACCATTGTTCCCATAGGTCCGTATCATCCCCTGCAGGAAGAGCCGGAATTCTTCAGTCTGACGGTTGAAGGGGAAAAGGTAGTCGATATCGATGTCCGGGTGGGTTACAATCACCGGGGGATAGAGAAGCTTTCAGAGAGAAAGACTTTTGACCAATCCACCTTTGTTATCGAAAGGATTTGCGGGATTTGTTCCACCAGCCATCCCTTTGCTTATACCCGGGCGGTCGAGGATATTATTCCTTTAGAGGTTCCGGAAAGGGCTAAGTATATAAGGACGATAATTGCCGAAGGTGAGCGGATACACTCCCATCTTTTGTGGGCCGGATTAGCCGGTCATTTTCTGGGATATAACACCGTCTATATGTGGGTTTGGAAACTAAGGGAAGAGATTCTGGATGTCATGGAGATTTTATCCGGCAACCGGAATAACTACGCCATGTTTAAGCCCGGAGGGGTTCGCAGAGACATAAAAAAGGAAGATATTCCCCCGGTAATGAAGAAGCTCGATTCGATTATTCCGAACCTGGAGATGTTAAAGAAGGCCATTCGTGATGACCCGGTTCTTCATGCCCGGACTAAAGGAATAGGCATTCTTACCAAAGAAGATGCTATAAACTACTGCGCTCTGGGTCCGACCTCCCGGGCATCCGGTGTTGCCAGAGACGTGAGGAAAGATGCCCCTTATGGCGCCTACGATAAAGTGGACTGGCAAATGATTGTTTCCCGTAACGGCGATGTTTTCGACAAACTGATGGTCAGGATTAATGAAGTCTTGGAATCGATAAAGATAATGAAGCAGTGCCTGCTGAATCTGCCCAAGGGTGAAATAGATGCCAATATCAAAAATATTCCGCCCGGTGAAGGTATTGGCTGTGCCGAGGCTCCCCGGGGCGAGGTTTTTCATTATGTCAGAAGCGACGGAACCAACCGGCCGGTCCGCCATAAGGTCAGGGCCCCGACTTTTATGAATCTGCCTACTTTCAAGGCAACGGTTATTGGCGAGACCATTTCTGATGCCACCATTATTTTAGCTTCTATTGATCCCTGTTATTGCTGCACGGAAAGAATGGCCGTGCGCAATGTAAAGGGAAAAAAGCTTTATAACGGAGAAGAGCTGATTGAACTTTCAAAGGCAAAAACCCAAAAAATAAAAGATAGAATGGGGATTAAATGAATCTCATCCCGGAGTTTTTTAGATTTGACAGCCTTTCTATTTTTGTCGGGATATTCATTGCCTTTTTCACGGTATTAATTATCTTTTATTCTATTGGTTTCAGCCCTCTTCGGAAATCAGGAAATGGCCGCTCAGGGAAAAGGCTTTTCAGGTATTATTGCTATATCGTTTTGACTTTTTTGGTTTCACTCGGGGCTGTTTTTTCTAATGACCTTCTTTTATTTATCGTTTTTTGGGGATTCTTAGGCTTTCTTCTATATCTTTTAATCGGTTTTGGAGAAAAAGAAAACACCCCGGCGACGGCCAAAAAAGCCTTTATCATTATTGGCGGCACCGACGCCCTGATGCTTTTAGGTTTAGCTTTAATCTGGCGTCTTACCGGTTCGTTTCAAATGGATAAGATAGATATTGCCCTTAATAGCCGGGCGGCTGTTTGGGCTTATCTCTGTCTGGCCGCCGGAGCTTTTGCCAAAGCCGGGGCAATACCTTTTCACACCTGGGTTCCGGATACAGCCGAAGATGCCCCGGCGCCGGTAGCCGCTTTTTTACCGGCCTCTTTAGATAAACTTCTGGGCATATATTTTCTTTTCCGGATTTCTATCGATATATTTCAGCTGGATACGGCTATGAACACCTTTCTTATGATGATCGGCAGCTTTACTATTATTGCCGCGGTAATGATGGCTCTTATCCAGCATGATTTTAAAAGACTATTGGGCTATCATGCCGTCAGTCAAGTAGGGTATATGGTTTTAGGTATCGGGACGGGAAATCCTCTCGGTATTGCCGGGGGGTTATTTCACATGCTTAACCACGCAATTTATAAATCCTGCCTTTTTCTTGGCAGCGGCGCCGTTGAAAAGGATGCCGGGACGACCGATTTAGATAAACTGGGGGGTCTCGCCAAAATTATGCCCCTTACTTTTATTACCTTTATTATCGCTTCTTTAGCCATATCCGGTGTTCCGCCTTTGAATGGTTTTGCCTCGAAGTGGATGGTTTATCAAGGAATAATCGAAACGGCCAAAAATGGAGGGTATCTATGGATAATCTGGCTGGCGGCGGCCATGTTTGGCAGCGCTTTGACCTTAGCCAGTTTTATGAAACTGATTCATTCCGTATTTCTCGGTCAGCCTTCTAACCAACCGCCAGCCGCTAGTTACCAGCGGCGAGGGACCAGTTTAGCCATCTTATTTCCCATGCTTATTCTCTCTGCCCTCTGCCTCATATTCGGTATTTTTCCCTACCGGATACCCCTTAAAATGTTTATCTTTCCTAGCCTGGGAGAAAAAGTTGCCTTTAGCGGTATATGGCCGGCCAGCCTGGCGACGATTCTCTTGATTTTAGGAATTGCCATTGGTCTCATAATCTATCTCCTTGGCAGCCTCAGCAAGATGAGGGAAACCAAGCCTTTTCTGGGCGGGGAAGTTTTGGAAGAGCATCCGGATATGAGGGTTTCCGGAACAGAATTTTATAATACCATAAAGGATTTAGGTTTTTTAAGAACGATTTATAGGCTCGCCGAAATAAAGTTTTTTGACCTTTATGATTTAGGCAGTAAATTCACTTTTGGTTTTAACCGGCTTTTACGTTATTTTCATAACGGGATTCTTTCCACCTATTTATCCTGGTGTCTTTTGGGCACGCTCATTCTTTTTTACGTCTTTTTGAGGTAGCTATGATTGAACTTTATATTTTGTTAATCTTTATGATTATCGGGGCCATCGTTGCTATTGAATTGAAAGACCTGCTTTCTTCGGTAATTGCCGTCGGTGCCGTTGGTTTAGGTCTTTCCATAGTTTTTTTAATTCTTAAGGCCCCTGATGTTGCCATTACCCAGTTAGTGGTTGAAATATTATGTTTGATTATTTTAATCAGGGCAACTTTAAAGAGGGATTTGCCCTTTTCAACCACGGGCCGCTGGTTTTTAAACACGGCGATTACCATCGCTTTTATTTCTGCTTTCTTATGGATGGCGGTTCAAGCCTTGAAGGATTTGCCGGAGTTCGGTTATCCGATAATGAAGGTGGCCGGCACCTATTTAAAAAAAGGATTAGCTGAAACCGGGGCCGCCAATTTGGTATCCGCGGTGATACTTGATTTCAGGGCCTATGATACCCTGGGTGAGGCGACGGTATTATTTACCGCCGTAATCGGCGTTCTCACTGTTGTCCGGCGGGTAGGCAGAAAAAAGCCGGATGGAATTATTGAGGAGAATAATGAGTAAAGAAGGCGAAAAGGGAATGTCTCTCATTGTCAAAACAATCACCCGCCTGACCGTGGGCTTGATACTTCTTTATGGAATTTATCTGGTTTTGCACGGCCATGTATCACCGGGGGGCGGTTTTGCCGGCGGGGTTATTATTGCTCTTTCCTTTATCCATCTGATGCTTGCTTATGGCAAAGAAGCCGCTTTTAAGAAACTCTCGCAATCCGCCGCCTCGTTTTTCGAAAGTTTTGGGGCGATATTATTTCTAACTATTGCCCTTTTGGGGCTTATCGCCGGGTATTTCTTTTCGAACTTCCTGCCTAAAGGCGAGCCTTTTAGATTATTCAGCGCCGGTATTATTCCGCTTTGCAATATTGCCGTAAGTTTTAAAGTTGGTGCCGGGCTATTTGCCATATTTGTCGCTCTGGTCTTATTGAAATTGGATTCGGAGAAAAAGAAATGATGGTATATCTGCTTTGTCTGGTGCTTTTTTGCTGCGGTCTTTACTGTATCTTAAGAAAGCGCAATATCATTAAAATTATTGTCGGGGTGATTATTTCCGAATATGCCGTTAACCTTTTTTTTATTTTAACCGCTTACCGGATTAAAGGCCGCTCGCCGATATTTTCAACCGGAGGGGATATTTGCAACATGGTTGACCCCTTGCCGCAGGCTTTAGTCCTGACGGCCATTGTCATTGGTCTGGCCACCACTGCCTTACTGGTTGCCCTGGCCATGAGAATATATGAGAAATACGGCACCTTTGATATTACCAAAATCAGGGAATTGAGAGGATAGGATTATTAGTATAATTCCGTTTTTCATTATTATACCGCTGGCTGGAGCCTTCCTGGTTTCAATCATCGGTAGGAAGATAAAATGGTTTCCGGATGCCTTGGGAAATTTCACTACCCTGGCCTTATTTTGTTTTTCTATGCTGGCCGTTCGGGCAGTCAATAGCCAGGGAACTTTGGTTTATAGCCTGGGGGGCTGGAGGCCGCCGGCAGGGATTGCCATGGTTCTGGATGGTTTAACTGCCTTTATGCTGGCAACCGTAAATTTAGTTGCCTTTCTTATTGCTGTCTATGCCGTTGATTATATGGAGAAGTTTACCTCAAAATGGAAATTTTACAGCCTGTATCTTTTGATGCTCGCCGGAATGAACGGAGTGTTGATAAGCGGCGATATCTTTAATCTTTTTGTCTTTTTAGAGATTGCCTCAGTAGCCAGCTATGCCTTAGTTGCCTTTGGCACCGAACGGCACGAGCTTGAAGCCGCTTTTAAATATGCGGTTATGGGCACCGTCGGTTCGCTTTTTATCCTTATTGGGATTGTATTTTTGTACAGTTTTTCTTCAACCTTGAATATGGCCGATATGGCTAATTTTTTTGGAGAGAAGGGTCCGGGAAACGTTACTATTATGGTCAGCGTTTTATTTATTATGGGTTTTGGCCTTAAGGCCGCCCTTGTTCCTTTCCATGCCTGGCTGCCTGATGCTCATCCCTCGGCACCGGCTCCGATTTCTGCCATACTTTCCGGGATATTAATAAAATCCCTTGGTGTTTATACCTTAGTGCGGATATTTTATAATGTCATCGGCGTAACTCCAAAGCTATCATCGGTATTGATGTTTTTAGGGGCTCTTTCCATGGTTATCGGGGTATTTCTGGCTATCGGCCAATGGGATTTCAAAAGGCTTCTGGCATATCACTCAATCAGCCAGATTGGTTATGTGGTTTTAGGTATTGGTTTGGGCACACCACTAGGTATTCTCGGGGGGCTCTTTCATCTTTTTAACCATTCCGTATTTAAATCGCTTCTATTTTTGAATTCCGGGGCGGTAGAATATGCCACCGGCACCCGTGATTTACGAAAGACG
This sequence comes from uncultured bacterium, assembly GCA_964506785.1. GTDB lineage: Bacteria > CAZDME01 > JAYEMH01 > JAYEMH01 > JAYEMH01 > CAZDME01. The sequence continues at coordinate 17,999 of CAZDME010000016.1, forward strand.
GGCGGCTTATTTCAGAAGATGCCCTTAACCGGCAGCGCCAATCTCATTGCTTCTATGTCTATTGCCGGTATTCCTCCTTTTAATGGTTTCTGGAGCAAGTTGATTATTATAATCGCTGCCGTCCAGGCTGGCCGTTATGGATACGCCGGCTGGGCGGTTTTAGCCAGTATATTGACTCTGGCTTCGTTTACCAAGGTAATGAAGTATGTATATTACGGTAAATTGGAAGAGAAATGGAATAAGGTAAAGGAAGTACCGTTTTTTATGAAGCTGGCCATGGCCGCTTTAGCCATTATCTGTTTATTCGGCGGAGCTTTACTTATTGGGCAAATAAACAGAGCTTTTCTTCAGCCGGCCGTGGAGGTGATTTTAAATGGCCGTAACTATGGTGCCATGCTTTTTAAAAGGATACTTTAGATGAAAAGTAGAGCCGTTTTATTTCTTGTTTCTTTTCTGGTTTGGTCACTCTTGAACTGGATGCCGGATTGGCAGCATCTTCTCGTCGGCTTTTTTATCGCTCTTTTTATTGCTTTTATGACCGGGGATTTATTTATCAGGAGGCCTCATGTTTTAAAACATCCCTGGCGTTACTGGTATTTCTTTGCGGAGTATCTGCCGGTATTTCTCTGGGAATGTTTAAAGGCTAATATTGACGTTGCCTATCGGGTATTGCATCCGCGCCTGCCGATAAATCCGGGCATTGTTAAAGTGAAGACACGCCTCAAGTCGGATACGGCCTTAACATTTTTGGCCAATTCCATCACCTTGACTCCCGGGACGATGAGCGTTGATATCGACCGGGAAAATAATATTTTGTATGTTCACTGGATTAATGTCCGTAGTACCGACGTTGAAGGGGCAACCAGGATGATTGTTGGCCGTTTTGAAGGCATATTGGAAAAGATTTTCGATTAGGGTAAAAAGATGAAAACCATTCGCTGGTTTATTGGCGCCGTTATTTTATCAGGGCTGGTTGCTTTGATTATTCTCCGGCCGCTTCCGTTTCTTTTTTATCCGGATCTTCCGTACCTCAATTTTTTGGGCCGGGCCCTTTACATAATTATTCTTGCTTGTATCTTAGCCCTTTTTAGGATATGGAAGGGGCCAACCGGCGCTGACCGTATTGTTGCCATAGATATTCTTGGTATTATGATTGTCGGTCTCTGTGCTGTTTTGACCATTTCCACCGGCCGCTCCTGGTATATCGATATTGGCATTGCCTGGGCCCTGCAAAGTTTTATCAGCACCCTGGCCCTTTCCAAATATTTAGAGGGAAAAGGGTTTGAAGAGTAAAAATACGGATTTACAGAGAAAAGGATAATGAATATTCCGATAGGTTTAGTATTTATCAGTTTGGGTTTAGCCTTTGATTTTTTTGGTTGTCTGGGGCTGGTTCGTCTTCCGGATATATACAATCGTTTGCAGGCGGCGACAAAATGCGTCACTCTGGGTACCTGCAGTATTCTTTTTGGCACTTTTCTGATTGTTGGGTTTTGCGCCGCCGGGATGAAAGCCCTTTTATGCATAATCTTTCTTCTTTTGACTGCGCCGGTATCCGCCCATGCCTTAGCCAGGGGCGCCCACCGCTCGGGGGTGAAACTTTGCCAGGGTAGCCTCGTTGATAAATACAGGGAAGATAAAGAAGGTGAAGTTTAAAAATGAAACTTCCAAAAATAAGAGAATTAATTGAGGCCATAAAGGCGTTAATAAAAGGGCCTTACACCACAAAATTTCCAAAAGGTTCGTACCGGCCCCACCCAAATTTCCGGGGACAGCCCAAGTTTGACCGGGAGAAATGTGTAGGGTGTCTCGCCTGCGAAGAAATTTGTCCGGTAGAGGCCATTGCCCATAAAGATATTATTGATGGGGGTGGAAAGGCCAGGCGGGTTATGATTCATTATACCGATACCTGTATATTCTGCGGCCAGTGTGAAGCCGCTTGTATCGCTGAACACCAGGGAATTAAACTCTCCAATGACTGGGAGCTTTCTTTTTTTGACAGAAAAAACGAATCATCTGAAACCATTGAGAAAGAACTTCAGCTTTGCGAGATGTGCGGAACGCCCATTGCCTGTAAAGACCATCTTAACTGGATTGCCGAGAAACTAGGCGAGCTTACTTATTCCAGCCCCACATTATATTTATCCCGCCTTAAAAGTTTGGGGATAATCGATGAAAATATTATATCTTCTTTAAAAGATGAGGGGCGTTCCGACCGGGTAAAAATTCTTTGCGCCCGCTGCCGCAGAAAGACTACCCAAACGACCTGATAGCCATGCGCTCCACTTTTAAAAAGATACTTAAAGGGAAAGTTATTGTTCTGGGTGTGGGCAATATTATGCGTGGGGATGATGGCTTCGGCCCGGCTCTTATTGAAAACTTGAGCCGGCCCTCCGGCCGGGCTGAATCAACGAGAAAATTTATTTTTATTGACGCCGGCAGCGCCCCGGAGAATTATCTGGGTAAGATTATAAAAGAAAAGCCCGATACTGTTTTAATCGTTGATGCTGTTCACCTCAACTTATCGCCGGGTAAATACGAACTTTTAAAAAAGGCGGAAATAGCCAACTGCGGTTTAACCACGCATGACATCTCACCCGGTTTATTTATCGATTTTTTAGAGAAAGAGACGGATGCCGACATTTATTTTTTGGGACTTCAGCCTAAGAATATTACCTTGGGAGATGATATGTCAGTTGAGGTTAAAAAATCCGTTATTGAACTATCCGGATTGATTAAGGGGGTGACAAATGCATGAATCACATCTGATTGAGCCGGTAATCAAAGGTGTATCCGAACATGCCCGAAAAGAGGGGGCAAAGGCGGTATCTAAATTAAGGCTGAAAATCGGCCTTCTTACCGGTGTGAAAGAAGAATCGTTTAAAGAGACATTTTACCTTCTTGCCAAAGGAACTGTTTTGGAGAAGGCTGAGCTTGAATTGACCTTTTCCCCGGATTCAAAAATAGAAGTTGTTTCTTTTGATGTAGAATAACTCTTGTTATGCTGGTTAAGAAAATCTTTAAGAATTTAAAATTTAAAATATACAATTTCCAAATTACAAATAGAATATTTGTAATTTGTTAGTTGTACTTTGTAATTCTGGATATAATGAAATATGTGTTATGCCATTCCTGGAAAGGTAAAGGAAATAAGCGGGAGGACTGTTCTGGTCGATTATTTTGGCCAGACCAAAAAGGCGATTAACGAATTCTATGATATCCGTCCCGGGGATTATATTTCTGCTCAAGGAGGTTATGTAATAAAAAAGGTGCCGCCTGAGGAGGCGGAAGATATCCTTTCTGCCTGGGGGGAACTTTTCTTTGAACTTCAGGAAGTTGACCTGCGTCTTTCCAGCCTGGATTTTGAAAAAAAGGATATTGATAAAAAACTAAGCCTTATTTTGGATAGGGCCTTAGAAGGCCTTCCTTTAAGGCGTGAGGACTTGTCCTATTTAATCAGTCTTGATAATCCAAAGGCTCTGGATTTTTTATTCAAGACAGCCAATTTCCTCCGTCAGAAATTTCACCAGAATTCCTGCTGTGTCCACGGCATAATCGAAATTTCGAATTATTGCCGGAGGGCCTGTCTTTATTGCGGTATATCAACCCACAATAAAAATATTGTCCGCTACCGGATGAAGGCTGATGAGATTGTTGCTGCGGCTAAAGAAGCCGTCGAAAAATACGGCTTCCAGGCTTTGGTTTTACAAAGCGGCGAAGACCCTCTTTATAGCCTTGATGAGCTTGCCGCTATCATCGAGAGGATCAAAAAAGAAGCGGCTGTGTTGATTTGCATAAGTTTTGGGGAAATCGGCCTAGCCGGTTTGGAAAGACTTTATCGAGCCGGTGCCCGGGGAATTCTTATGCGTTTTGAAACCTCCAATCGGGAAATCTTTAAGCGGCTTCATCCCGGCCAGGAGTTAGCCGCCAGATTGGCCCATTTAAAAAAAGCGGCCGAGTTGGGTTACTTAATTATGACCGGGGGGCTTATCGGCCTGCCCGGACAAACCAGTGAAGATATTATAAATGACCTTTATCTGGCCAAAGAACTTGGGGCGGAGATGTATTCTTTTGGTCCTTTTCTGCCGCATCCGGAAACACCTTTATCTGAAAGCCCTCCTCCTTCAGAAGAGAGGGTTTTAAAAACCCTGGCCTTAGCCAGGCTTATTGACCCGGAAAACGCTAAAATCTTGGTTACCACTGCTTTTGAAACCTTAAGTGCGGCGGCGCGGAGGAAAGGACTTGTTTCCGGGGCCAGCTCGGTCATGCTTAATGTCACTCCTCTTAAATACCGCCGGCATTATTCGATTTATCCGGATAAAGCCTATAGTACCGAGGCGGTAAATGTTCAGATTGAAGAAACCGTTTCTTTGCTTAAGTCTCTGGGGCGGGCGCCTACGGATTTAGGCACAGATAAATAAAAATTTTTGAACATTAGTTTCCAATTATGAAAAACCGGAAAGCAATAAATAAAAACGTTTTTTCCCTGGGTACCATTAAACGTCTTAGTTTATATCTACGAAATTTAAAGATTCTGAGAGAACGCCGCATCGAAATTATTTCCTCCGATAAAATAACCCGTTTTCTCAATGTTACCCCGGTTCAGTTTAGAAAAGACCTTTCTTTTTTTGGCGGCTTTGGAAAAAGAGGGGTTGGCTACCGGGTGGAAAAGTTAATCCAGGAGATTGAAAATATATTAGGGGTAAATAAAGAGTGGCATATTGTCCTGGTTGGAGCCGGAAAATTAGGCAGCGCTCTTTTAGGCTTTGACGGCTTTTCGAAATTCAATATTAAAATAATCTATGCCTTTGATATCGATAAGGATAAGATAGGCAAGACAAGGAAAGGGGTAAAAATAGAGGATTTAGAAAAAATGAAAGATATCGTTAAACAAAATAACATTAAGCTGGCGATAATTTCTACCCCGCCGGAAGTAGCCCAGGGTATAATAAATGATTTGGTGAAATCGGGAGTAAGGGGTTTTTTGAATTTTGCCCCGGTCGCCCTTAAGGTTCCTGATGATATTTCCGTTTCAAATGTTGATATGGCCTGTGAGCTGGAAAGTTTAATATTCTTTGCCAAGAAAAGGCATATTTAAATCCATAACTTAAGGATTACAAGATGTTGGCCGATACCGTAAAGCTCAATTCCTGGATAGATAATCGGATAAAAAAAGAACAAATTACAAAATACCTGAATGGAGAGAGAGATTTTATCGATCAGGATAAAATCCGCCGCCTTTTAATTTCCTCAGAAAGGCCGGGTACCCAGATGGTCAGGGATATCCTTAAGAAATCAGAATCTATTCAAACTTTGACCCTTGAAGAAACCGCCGCGCTTTTGAATGTTACCGATAGAGATTTATGGGAAGAAATGAAAGAAAAAGCCGGCCAGATCAAGCAAAAGGTTTATGATAACCGCATTGTCACCTTTGCCCCGCTGTATATGAGCAACCTCTGTGTCAATAATTGCCTTTATTGCGGTTTTCGCAAAGACAATTGGCAGACCAAAAGGCAGATGCTCACTTTAGATGAGGTGAGAAAAGAGACAGAGGTTTTAGCCGGAGAAATTGGCCATAAGCGCCTGATAGTTGTTTATGGGGAGCATCCGGAAAGTGATATCGATTATATGGCTTCCACCATAAAGGCCATCTATCAGGTTAAGACAAAAACAAAAAGAGCCTTTGGCCAAATCCGCCGGGTAAATGTTAATGCCGCGCCCTTATCCATCGAAAATCTCAAGATTCTTCATCAGGTAGGTATCGGCACTTATCAGGTATTTCAAGAGACCTATCACCGGCCTACTTACCGGGCAGTTCATCCTCAGGGAACTCTCAAATCCGATTATCAATGGCGCCTTTATTGTATGCACCGGGCATTCGAGGCCGGGGTAGATGATGTCGGTATTGGTGTTCTTTTTGGCTTGTATGACTGGCGGTTTGAAGTTTTAGGCCTTCTTTCTCATGCCCGTGAGCTGGAGGAAAAATTTGGCATTGGCCCTCACACTATTTCCTTTCCCCGTCTGGAGGAAGCGGCCAATAGTCCTTTTACCCGGCATCCGGCTTACAAGGTTAGTGATGAAGATTTTGAGAAGCTAATTGTAATTATCAGGCTATCCGTTCCTTATACCGGAATGATTCTCACTGCCCGGGAGACCCCGGCAATAAGAAGAAAGGTTATTTCTTTGGGCTGTACCCAGACTGATGCCTCAACCCGTATCGGCATCGGCGCTTATAGCGACCGCTATACTGAACAGGAAGGAAAGCGCCAGCAATTTTTCTTAGGTGATACCAGAAGCCTGGATGAGGTAATAAGGGATTTAGCCGAGATGGGCTACATTACTTCCTTTTGTACCGCCGGGTATCGCTGCGGGCGCACCGGTAAATGCATTATGGATTTATTAAGAAAGGGCGAAGAGAGATGGTTCTGTAAATTGAATGCCGTTTTAACCTTTGAAGAATATCTTCAGGATTTTGCCGATGAAGAAACCCGGCTTGTTGGGAAAAAACTGGTTGAAAAAGAAGCGAAAGAGATTGAGGAGAAAATCCCCAAGCTAAAATCCAGATTCAGGGAATACTTGACACGCATTGGAAATGGAGAACGAGACCTCTATTTTTGATTTTTCCTCCCATAAGATATGAACGACAAGCCCCTTTTCGGCCTCATCCTTATTTTTATCCTTGGAATATGTTTGGCAAAAGTGCTACATATTCCCTTTTTTTATTTGTATCCTCTCACCCTGGCAGTTGCCATCCTCAGTTTCATCTTCCTCCGCCGAACGGCAATTCATTTTTATCTCATTATTCTCCTTTTATCTTT
>CAZDME010000017.1:0-21773 GCA_964506785.1 uncultured bacterium
TTTCTCTGATTTAGGCAATTTATCCTTAAACGAGAAATTGATAGAAGACTTAAATTTAATTGAGAAGAAAACTTCCTCTTTCCTTAAGGAGAAAAAAAAGTTCGTGGCTATCGGCGGAGAACATACCATTAGCCTGGGTATTATGAAAGGAATAGAGGAAATTCTGGGCCAGAATTTTCAGGTAGTTATTTTTGATGCTCATTCTGATTTTAGAGATAATTGGGAAGGAGAAAAGGTGAATCATGCGACTGTCGTCCGCCGCCTTCAAGAGATAAACGATAAATTGAGGGTTGTCGGAACGCGCTCTTTTTATGGTCAAGAGGATTATTCTCAAAAAATTTATGTCACTTTGCAAGAGGCCAAGAAATGGCTAAGACGGGAGCTGCCGGTTTACCTGAGTTTAGATATGGATGTTTTGGATGCTTCTTTTGCCCCGGGGGTGGGAAATCCTGAACCGGATGGGTTAAGTTATGCTCAAGTGGCAGGTTTTATTCATTTTTTAAAGGATTTTTCTATTTTAGGAATGGATCTGGTGGAGGTAAATCCGGCCTTTGACCCGTCCGGGATTACTTCAATTACTGCGGCCAAGATGATTATAGAAGCTTTAATTGCTATGCGGTGAAACAGTCTCTGCCGGATTAGTAAAAAAACCTCTACTTAGACAGTAGAGGTTTTAAAATTGGAATTTTTTAGCTATAAATTATTTCTTTTGTTTTACCTCTTCAGCGTCAAAGTAATCTACTAAGACATTTCCTTCGAAAATCAGGTGCTTCGTCCGGGAAAGATACATATAGTCAATAGGGACATTAGGATATCTTCCCCAGTATATCCACTCTTCTTTTTCAGTTCCCCATTTACCGGATGGAAGCTTATTGATAATATCTGCCTCGCCCCAACCGGCTTTAACCTTTTCTTTATGCATGCCTACCTTAAGCAACGGCTTGGTATCCCAAGGGTTAGTTAAAGTTCGGCGGAGATTCGGTCCCTTAAAATCACTGCAGCCGAATAATATCAGAATAATTCCTATTGAGGTTAGATAATAAAGTTTTTTCATTTTTTCTCTCCCCTGAAAAATGCAGATAACCAATCTGTATGTTAAATTCGCCCTCTTGATTCTTATCTGCCAGCAGGCAGGCTTATTTATAAAGAAAAGGAATAACGGAGGATAGCTAAATTATCTATAACCGCTGCTTCCTTTTCTTTGAACCCCTGTTTAGCGCAGAGGCGAAGAGCGGCAATCATTTTCTCGTTTCCCTGAAAAATAATCTGTTTATAGCCGTGTTTTTTGCAAAAATTAATGGCGCTATCAACCAGAGATTTTCCGTATCCTTTTTTACGGCATTGCGGGTCGACAAAAAGCCGGCGGAGAAAAGCGGTGTTTTCATCTTCCTCTTTGACGGCTACTGTCCCGGCAATTTTCCCGCCATTTTCTAAGATTAAAAAGGTTTCCCTCTTTCCCCCGTAGCATTTAGAGATGCTATCCAGGTCGTCGATGGAATACATTTTGATTAATTCCGGGAATTCCTTGGTAATAATTGACGAAATAAGAGCTTTTACCCCGGGGGCATCTTTAGATTCAAATTTGCGTATTTTCATTTTTCTCTCAACCTCGGCAAAATCTTATCAGAAAAAAGGATGTTTGTAAAGGGATTTCTAAAAAAGCCTAGAATTTTTTAACTTCCTAAAATTATATGATTCTAGGTGATACTCTCCATTTTTTAAAAATAGCTCATTTAAGCATTTCAATTTAAAATTTCTCTTCTTACCCTTTTTAATTTTTTTTCGCCTTGTTCACCCCAGTATTTAAATTCTTGGTTTCCCGGGGAAAGACGGCCCAATTTTTTATAGATAGATATTACCTCTTGCCATTTCCCCTCTTTCCAGAAAATTGCCCCGAGGTTTTTCAAAGCCTCAATATTATCCGGATTTTTAAGAAGGGCAAGTTTAAACATTTCTTCGGCTTTCTCATCCAATCCTTTATTTTTTAAGGTCAGGCCCAGATTGTTGTAATAATAACTGGTCTGTGTTGAATCCGGGTCAAGTTCTATGGCCTTTTCCAAGTATTTTTTAGAAAGTTCATATTTTTTTTCTTTGCCAAAGAGTATTCCTAAATGCCCATAGGAGGGGCCAAAAGCCGGGTTTAGGCGGGCAGCTTCTTCGAAATAATATTTGGCTTTTTCCATTTCGTTCTTGTGGTAACAGGCTAATCCTAAATAGTCTAAAATTTTATATTTTTTCTTGCTTCTCGGCAGCATTTTTTTCAAAAGGGGGATGGCTTTATCAGGCCTGCCCGCATTTAAATAAGCAAAAGCTAAATTTTCTATAATCCTTGATGAATGGGGAGCCCGGGTGCGGGTTTCTTCCCAGAGGGTAATTTCGTTTCGCCAGCAAGCATTTCTATTGATGGTTAAAGGTATGAAATTTATAATGAGTAAGCTTACCAGAAGCCATAAAATTAGCTTTCTTGAGCTTAAAATTGCGGCGGATTTATTAATGAGCAGGGCAAGCGTTAGAAATATTCCTAAAGAGGGAAGATAGAGAAACCTTTCCGCCATAAACTGCATTGTCGGAATGATGTTGGCGACGGGAATTAAGGTTACAAAGAAAAAAGAAAGGGCAAAGAAAATTAGCCGATTTTTTCTCCAGGAAAAAACTAAACTGCAAATAACCACTAGATAAAAGAAAAGAGAAAGAATTACTTCTGGCTCGGTAATTGAATGAGAAATTTTTATCCCCGAATAGTCGGCAATAAGGTTTAAAGGAAAGATGATAATTTTTAAATAAGCGGGAAAAACCCGGAGCATAGTAAGGAAGGTATAATAAGCCGAGCCTCCCAGATAAGCGCTTTGGCTGGTTCGTCCGATAACCAAATGCCGGGTGAGTAAAAAAGCCGAAGTTATAAGGAATAGGTTGAAAAATAAGAATTTATCCCGGCCTACAATTCCCCTGCCGGATTTTTCCCCGTCGCCATCCTTTTTTTTGCCCAGGCCTATTTTGTAAAGGATAAGGATGAAGGGGAAAGTAATGGCCATGATTTTGGAAAGGAGAGCCAGAAAATAAGAAAGGTATATAAGGATTGATTCCCAGATGGAATCTTCTTTTTCTTCCCTTTTTAAAAACGCCAAAAACCCTAAAAGAAAAAATAGAACAAAAAGAAGGTCAGCCCGTCCTTTGACCCAGGAAACAGATTCGGTTTGGGCCGGGTGGAGGCTGAAAATCAAGGCGGTAATAAAACCCAGATTTTTCTTGCCGCTAAGTTTAGAAATTAAAAAGTAAACCAGGAGGACATTTAAAATGTGCAGGATGATATTGGTCAGGTGGAAACCAAAAGGATTTAATCCCCAGAGTTTATATTCTAAGGCAAAGATAACTGTGCGCAGGGGCCTAAAGATAAAATAATCCGGTCTGGCCGCGTAGGTTTTAGCCGAGTAGAAATATTGGGGCAGGAAATTCAAATTTTTTATATAGTTATTGTGGACGATAAAAAAAATATCATCCCAGACAAAATCATTTTTAAGGCTGTTGGCAAAGGTGAAAAAGGTGAGGGAAATTAGAATGAGGATAATGAAACGGCGGTTCATTTTGGCCTGGTCCGCTTTTCTTCCCGGAGATTAAGAGTAAAAGTTTTCCAGAAGCAAAAAACGATCAAGCTGAAGAGTATTACCCAGGAAATAATTAAAAAAATCCAGCCGCTTAGAAGCATTTTTTTTTACCCCGATAGAAATAACCCAGCTTTTCCCATAAACGGGCTGGGGGGTCTGTATTTAAAGCGAATTTCTAAGGGGGGCCTCCGTAAGTTTCCGCCGTCGCCAGGCGATTTTCAATAAAACGGCCAATCCGATAAATAGGACAAGAAGCATTAGTCTGGTCCCTAAAATATATGGCCGGTTAGCCGGGCTGATATTTTGCATTAAAATTACCGGAAGGCCGTCTTTGACCAGCCAGAACCCCAAAATGGAAAACAGAAAGAGAGGAGTGATATATTTAATTATAAACTTATACACCCGGGGGATACGGATATCAGCCCCGGCATGAATTTCTTCCCAGGCCTTATCGATGCCGAATACCCAGGTAAAAAGAATGGTTTCAATAGTGGCAAATAAAACCAGGCAAAAAGTTCCCCCCCAGAAATCCAGTTCATCAACTACTCCTTGTCCGAGAAAAAATATGGCCGGCTGGCAAAGGATAAAGGCAGCCAGTCCTAAAATCCGGACAGCCTTTTTTCTGTCAATATTGAACTCATCTTCAAGAAAGGCAACGGCTGGCTGGGCTAAGGAAACTGAAGAGGTAAGGCCGGCTAAAAAAAGCAAAATAAACCATAATGCCGACCAGAGAAAACTCAAGGGTATCTGTTTGAAAATTAAAGGCATGGTGACAAATCCTAAATTAAAGGCGCCGCTTTTAGCCACTGTTTCGATACCGACTGGCCCAAAAAAGATGAAAGCAGCCGGGATAACGATACTGGCGCCGATAATCACTTCGGCAAATTCGTTAATGCTTACCGCTGTCAATCCGGAAAGGGCGACGTCATCTCCCCGGGAAAGATAGCTGGCATAGGTTAAAATGACCCCGATTCCGACACTCAGGGTAAAAAAGATTTGACCGGCGGCGGCCAGCCAAACCTTGGGGTTGGTTAAAACAGAGAAATCGGGGTTCCAGAGAAACCCCAGGCCATTTTTGACATTCCAGCTTGGCCTGGACAGGTCAGGCGCGCCTAAGGTTAAAACCCGGATAGCAATGACGACAGCAAAAATTAACAAAATGGGCATGGCAATCTTGGAAAGACGTTCGATGCCTCCGGATATTCCCCGATAGATAACGGCCATATTAAGAAAAAAGGTAATCGAGAAGAACAAATAGGCCCAGCCGAGGCCGTGGAAGAATTGGTTATTTTCTAATCCTTGGTATCCCGCCAGAAAGGAACTAATTGCCGTTTGATCCTGGGCCTGGGCAAATTTCCCGGTCAGGGAAAAAACACTATAACCAAGAATCCATGATTCAATATAGGTATAATAGATTAAAATAACCAGCGGTCCAAATATGCCGATGAGGCCGAAATACTTTATGAAGCGATTGTTCCAGATGGAATGGAAAATTCCCGGGGCGGTGCCGTGCCCATACATTCCGCCAAACCGGCCTACCGTCCATTCAATCCACATCAAAGGGATGCCCAAGAAAATCAAGGCAGTGAAATATGGAATCATAAAGGCGCCTCCGCCGTTTTGGGCGGCTTGGACCGGAAAGCGCAAAAAATTTCCCAGGCCGATGGCACTTCCGGCGACGGCTAATATAATGCCTACTTTTGACCCCCACTTTTCCCGTGGTTTTTTAGAATGACGGATTTTTTTAAACATAACCTCCATAAGTATAAAATAAATAGAGGGTTTTGTCTATCGAAAATCTGAAAAGGCAAGTTTCGAGCAGTCCTCGCTTTACAAATGAATTAGGCGACCTCATTTATGAACCAACGGCCTTTTTGAAATTTATTTTGGCTAACATTTAAATCGAAGTGGTTTGCAGCCGAATTAATAATTGACAATGTTTTCCTTTCTATATATGATGAAAAGAAATTAATCTGGAGGTTAAAACGATGGCAAAAATAAAGACTATCGGGATTCTTACCGGTGGCGGGGACTGCCCGGGAATGAATGCGGTTATTCGAGCGGCTGCCAAAACAGCGATTAATGATTACAGCTTAAAGGTGATTGGCTTTAAGGATGGTTATGAGGGTTTGGTGGAAAAGTATTACCGAGAATTGAAGTTGGCCGATGCTTCGGGTATTCTTACTTTAGGAGGGACTATTCTTGGTACTTCTAATCAGGCAAATCCTTTTGCCTATGCAGTAAAAGAGGGGAAAAAGATAGTTTATCGGGACCTTTCTCAAAAGGCCCTGGATAATTTAAGGGATTTAGGCATTGAGGCTTTAATCTGTATTGGCGGGGATGGCACCTTAACCAGTGCCCGGGATTTATTCCGCCGGGGAGTAAAAGTTGTTGGTGTGCCTAAAACGATTGATAATGACCTTTCGGGCACGGATTTGACTTTTGGTTTTGATTCTGCCCTTTCTACGGCGACCGAAGCCATTGATAAAATCCATACCACGGCTATTTCTCATCATCGGGTGATGGTTATTGAGGTAATGGGCCGTTATGCCGGCTGGCTGGCTTTGGAGGCCGGGTTGGCCGGAGGAGGAGACATAATTCTTATCCCTGAAATTCCTTATGATATCGGGAAGGTTTGCCAAAGGGTTTTTAAACGGGAAAAACAGGGGAAACGATTTAGCATTGTTGTTGTTGCCGAAGGCGCTCATCCTAAAGGCGGGAAGGTAGTAGTGAAACGCCGGATTGAAACCAGCCCGGATTCTGTTAGATTAGGCGGAATCGGGAATCAAGTGGCCGGTGAAATTGAAAAGCGTACTGGCATTGCTACCCGGGTAACCGTTTTAGGACATTTAGTGAGAGGGGGTACCCCGACGGCTTTTGACCGGATTTTAGCCACCCGCTATGGGTCAGAAGCAGTGCATATGCTGATGAGGGCTAAATTTGGCTGCATGGTAAGTTTAAGAGGGCAGGATTTAGTTTCTGTCTCTTTGGAGGAAGCCGTAGGGAAACTTCACACCGTTCCAAGTAACTCGCCCTTGATTAAATTGGGTAGGTCCCTGGGTATCTGTATGGGAAATTAAATGGATAAAAAACAGGCTCAAAAAGAATTAGAAAAGTTGAAGAAGGCGATAAATTATCATAATTACCGCTATTACGTTTTGGATTCGCCCCTTATTTCCGATTTAGAGTATGACCGGCTATTTAAAAGACTCCTAAATTTAGAGAAGGAATTTCCTGATTCAGTCTTTTCCGATTCTCCCAGCCAGCGCGTCGGCGCCCCGCCATTAGAAAAATTTAAGACGGCCAGACATGACTTACCCATGCTCAGCTTAAGTAACGCTTTTAGTGAAGAAGAACTAGTTGAATTTGATGTCCGGGTAAAAAGATTTCTGAATCGTAAAGAAAACCTTGAATATATAGCCGAACCCAAACTGGATGGCTTAGCCGTCGAATTAGTTTATGAAAAGGGAATACTTACCGCTGGTTCTACCCGGGGTGACGGCTATCGGGGGGAAGAAATTACCTCTAATTTAAAAACCATCAAGTCCATCCCTTTACGCCTTCAAGAAAAATCTACGGCTATTCCGGAAAGAATAGAAGTGCGGGGCGAAGTGATTATAAAAAGAGAAGCCTTTTTAAGATTAAACAAAGAAAGGGTAAAATTAGGTGAGCCGCTTTTTGCCAATCCGCGTAACGCGGCCGCCGGCTCGCTGCGCCAGCTTGATTCTAAAATTACAGCCAGGAGGCCTTTGGATATTTTCTGTTATGGCGTTGGCCGCGTCAAAGGATTCAAATTGAAATCGCAGTGGGAGGTGTTAACTACCTTACCCCGGTGGGGATTCAAAGTGAATCCTCATATAAAAAGATGTAAAAATATTAAGGAGGTAATTTCTTTCTACCGTTATCTGGATAATATGAGGGATAAATTGTCCTATGACCTTGACGGTGTAGTATGTAAAGTTAATGCCTTTCAGTTGCAAAAGGATTTAGGCGAGATTTCCCGCAGTCCCCGCTGGGCGATAGCTTATAAATTTGCCGCTGAGAAAGCCGTAACCAAAATAGAAAAAATTATCGTTCAAGTAGGACGAACCGGGGCTTTAACCCCGGTTGCTTTGATGAAACCGGTTGAGCTAAGTGGCGTAACCGTTTCCCGGGCAACTTTGCACAATCAGGATGAAATCGATAAAAAGGATATTCGCCTCGGCGATACAGTGATTGTCCAGCGGGCCGGAGAGGTTATTCCAGAAGTAGTGGGACCGGTTAAGGGGAAGCGCACCGGCAAAGAAAAAAAATATATCATTCCCGATAAGTGTCCCATCTGTGGCGCTGAAGTGATAAAAGAACGGGATGAGGCGGTGGCTCGCTGCAGCGGCGGGTTAAGCTGTCCGGCTCAGCTTAAAGAAGCCATTTGCCATTTTACCTCTAAACCCGCTCTGGATATCGAAGGGATTGGCGAAAAACAGGCAGAACTGTTTGTAGAAAAGGGATTGATTAAAAGGGTTTCCGATTTATACCGTATAAAAAAAGACGCTCTATTAAAACTGGAACGTTTTGCAGAAAAAAGCGCCCGGAATATAATTGATGCCCTGGAGAAAAGTAAGGAAACAACTCTCGCCCGCCTTATTTACGGTTTAGGCATTCGTCATGTGGGAGAACACCTGTCCCGGGTTTTAGCCCGTCATTTTGGCGACTTGAAGAAATTAGAAAAGGCCAAATTTGAAGATTTGGTTCGGATTCGAGAGGTTGGTCCCGAGGTAGCCCGGAGTACTATTACTTTTTTTAAACAGAAAGAAAATTTAAAGGTTATTGAGGAATTGGAAAAATTGGGTGTTCACTATGCAAAGGAGAAAGGGCCCGAACCCGGAAAGAAACTTTCGGGGGAAACCTTTATCTTTACCGGGGAATTGGAAGACCTGTCACGCCGAGAAGCCCTGGCTTTGGTTACGGAATTAGGGGGGAGGGTTTCTTCCGGTGTTTCTCCAAAGACTAATTTCGTTGTGGTTGGGGAAAACCCGGGTTCAAAATATGATAAAGCGAAAAAGTTAGGTTTAAAAATTATTTCCGGGGAGGAATTCAAAAGGCTGGTAAAAAAGCAGATTAGATAAGCTTCTTAAAATTTGAGGCATCTTCCCACCTTGAGATATTGTTGAAAAAAACGTAATTAATTGGTTTCCGGCAAAGTTCTTTTAAAGCTAATAACTCTTCTTTTTTGTACCGATAGTAATAGCCTTTTTTCCCATGAAGGCGGAAATAGTTAATTCTGCCAAACTGCGACTTGGCTTTAAAGGGATCAACGGCATGAATTAAGTTAAGTTCCCGGCATAAACTTTTTATTTCTCCCTCTTCCCAATTTCCCCTCGGTTCCCAAATAAAAAGAAAATTTTCTCTTTTAATTTTTTTAAAAAACGATCTAAAATTTTTTATGTTTTCAGCGGTCGGTTTAAAACTGGCTGGGCATTGAAAAAGAATGAAGGCTGTCTTTAAAATTTGAGCCGCTTTCCGGGTGGTTTTCCAGGCAAAAAACACCTCATCAGAAGGCTTAAAAAAACCAAAATTTGCTTTAGCTTTTTCCGGGATTTCATCTTTCAGCCGACGATAAGTAGGGCTGGATGAGGGATGGGTAATAAGCTGCCAGGCCTTTAAGGAGAATTCAAAACTTGCCGGGGCAAGCCGGCGCCATTTTTTTAAAGTATCCGGTTCAGGCGGCCGGTAAAAGGTCTGCTGGATTTCTATTAATTTAAATTTAGTAAAATACTTCAGCTGATTAACCGGAAAGCCGCAAGAACCTATTTTAATCGCTGGCTTCATAGTTTCTCTATCGTATCTTTTAAAAAGAAAAGTGTCAAGAAATTTTGACAAAATATTTTTCTTGTGGTATAATTTGTTTGGAGTCGATAAAGGCAAACCTGTCGAAAGATAGAGGCGCAAAGTTACAGGCCTAAGTTACTGACTGATGGCTACAGCTAACTTGCCCCCGAAGGAAGAGATTGGGGTAAAACCAGAAGGTGGCTTAGAACAGGACCAGTAATAGGGCAGCTGGACTGCCGATGGAAGAAGGAAGGTGATTGCAAGCCGCCTACTTTGTCGACTCCTTTTTTTATTGACATTTCCCCGCCTTTTTCCTACAATACATGTATACTATGAGTTCAATTCCCAGGGTTTTCCTTATAAGTGCTTTTGGCGCTTTATTGATTACTCCTTTTTTGGAGCAACTGGCGATAAAATGGAAGGTTTTAGATTTTCCCGACGAAAGGAAAATTCACAAAAAAGCTATTCCGCGTTTAGGCGGGGTAGCTGTTTTTATTTCCTTTCTATTTGCTTTAGGCAAGTTTTCTCTTGAAGTTTCCTCTCTCAAGGGGATAATGCTCGGCGGAGGATTGATTTTTTTAATCGGCCTCATTGATGATGTCAGAGCTTTAGGGGCTAAGGTAAAGTTGGGCGGGCAGGTTATAGCGGCGCTTATTTTAATCCATCAAGGTATAATTTTATCCTTTTTCCCGGCCACTTTTTTAGGGAAGATGACTGCGGTAATTCTGACCATTGTTTGGCTGGTAGGGATTACCAATAGCTTGAATTTTCTTGATGGAATGGATGGCTTAGCCGCCGGGATGGCGGCTGTTGCCAGCTTGACTTTTTTAATTATTACTGTAAAAACTGACCAAATTTTTCTGGCTGTGGCCGCGTCGGCTCTTTTGGGCAGCTGTTTAGGTTTTTTACCATATAATTTTCATCCAGCCAGAATTTTCTTGGGTGATGCGGGAAGCACCTTTTTAGGTTTTATCTTAGCTAGTTTTGCCGTTATGGGCGGCTGGGCCGAGAAAAATTTCTTTGTTGCCCTGGGGACGCCGCTGGTTATCTTGGGCATTTTGGTCTTCGACTTAATTTATATCACTGTCAGCCGGATAAGTTTAGGTAAAGTAAAAAATTTCTGGCAGTGGATTGAATACGTCGGCCGGGATCATATCCATCATCGTTTATTGAATTTAGGCTTTAGTCAGCGCCAGACGGTTTTGACCATTTATTCAATCGGGATTTATTTAGGAATTAGCGGAGTAATTTTAAATGGAGCCGGCCCATTATGGGTGTTCCCGGTTTTTATTCAGGTATTTCTCATGTTTATGGTAATTACTGTTTTAATGACAGCGGGACGCCGGAAGGTAAAAAACAATTAGTTTTTTAGAAAAGGAGGTGATAGGTAATGAAGGGAATGATTAGCCTGTTAATCGGTGCGGCTGTAGCTAGTATAATTGTCGGGTTGGT
This sequence comes from uncultured bacterium, assembly GCA_964506785.1. GTDB lineage: Bacteria > CAZDME01 > JAYEMH01 > JAYEMH01 > JAYEMH01 > CAZDME01. The sequence continues at coordinate 10,863 of CAZDME010000017.1, forward strand.
TTCTCGGATAACCTTGATAATTTTCCCATTTGGTTTAAATGCTAATTCTTTTCTCCAATTTGCTAATAGTTGTCTCCTTTTTGCTATCGCCGGAATTCTTTTGATGATTAGGGATAAAAGTTAATAGAAGACAGAAAGCAGAAGACAGAATAGAGAAAACAGAGAACAGAGGACAGAAGACGGAAGACAGAAGACAGAAAGATATCAGATAATCGGGATATTGGGAGGCAGGAAATAAAGGATATTAAAAAACTGCCTGAAAATCTGATATTCTGACCGCTGTTTTATGATTGGCCCATCAGTTATAATATGTTAAGGGGATTTCAGTATGTATGAATCTTACTGGCACCTGAAAGAGAAACCATTTGAAAATACGCCTGACCCGCGATTTATCTACTATTCGATGGAACATGAAGAAGCTTTAATGCGGCTGCTTTATGCCATTCGGGAGCGCAAAGGAGGTGCTATTTTGACCGGAGAATACGGCAGCGGGAAGACAATCATCAGCCGGGTGCTTCTCCAGAAGTTAGAGGAGTACCGAAACTATAAGGTGGCTCTGATTGCTTATCCCCGTCTTGACCCGGTTGAATTTTTAGAGGAAATTTTATATCATTTAGGCGAAAGAAATTTACCTCAGGGAAAATCCGGCTTGCTTCACCGTCTGGAAGAACTACTTCATCAGAACATGAAAGAGGGTAAGGATACCGTTATTATTATTGATGAAGCTCATCTGGTAGAGAATTTGGAAACCTTTGAGGAGCTCAGGCTTCTTTTAAATTTCCAGCTTAACAACCGCTTTCTTTTAACCTTGGTTTTAATCGGGCAGCCGGAACTGAAGAATAAGATTAATCAACTTCCTCAATTTAAACAGCGGCTGGCAGTCCGCTACCATCTCATTCATCTGGATAAACGCGAGACCCGCAGATATATTGCCCACCGCCTGCATATAGCCGGAAATGACAGTTTCCTATTTACCTATGGGGCGACCAAGCTTATTTTTGAGAATTCCGGAGGTGCCCCCCGGGCGATAAATAATTTTTGCGATATGAGTTTACTGGTTGGTTTCACTAAGCAAACTCCAAAGGTGGGTAAGCGTATTGTCCGGGAAGTTATCAGCGACCTTGAGGGAGATTTTGCTTAATGGTTAAGCTTTCCGATATTATTAAAAAACAGGTTAAGGCCCAAAAAGAAAAACTAGCGGCGCAAAAAGAGAAAACAACCGAGGAAACCCCGCCTTCAGCAAAAATTTCCGCACCTTCCCGTTCTTCGCTAAGAATTTCTGAAACGGTAAAAAATAAAGAAATTTCCAGGAAAACCCTGCCGTATAGAGAGGCCGGCCTTAATCAGGTAAGAATATCTGAAAAAATAAAAGAAAAAATCAGTCAGAATCCCAAAGAGAAAAAAGAACCTTTCAGGGTTCATCTCTCCGGGCCGATAAAAGAAGGTGATAAGGAAAGACAAAAGGCCTATAAAGAGGTAGAAGCAAAAATCAGCGCTTTCCGTCTGGCTCAAATCGTTCGCGAACGAGAACAAGCAGATGAATCCCCGGGGAAATTTTATGAAGAGTCCTTGAAAAAAATTTTAGTTTTCTGGGAGAGGCTGGAGAGAAAAGAAAATCTGGATTTTAGCCCGCTTAAAGAAATAGCTGCTTTGTTTCATAAAGCTTTAAAAAATAGTCCGGCCATTTTAGCCAATTTGGCAAAGGACTATCCAGCCGATAATTACCTTCCCTATCATTCGCTCAATGTAGGTCTTGTTGCCGTTGCTTTGGGATTGGGGCTACAATGGGGTGGCGAGCGTTTAGAGGATTTGGCTCTGGCGGCTCTTCTACATGATATCGGGATGAATGAGATTCCTAAAGAGATTTATTTAAAGAGAGAGTTTCTTAAAGGCAATGAGCGAATCAGAATCAATGAGCACCCAAAAAATAGTGTGCAAATGATTGAAAAAGCCGGTTCTTTCGATGAAAACGTTACCAGGATTGTCTTTCAGCATCACGAACGTTCCAACGGTCAGGGCTATCCGCAAAGGCTGCAAGAAAAAGATATTCATCCCGGGGCCAGAATTGTCGGCCTGGCGGATACCTTTGAAGCCATCACTCATCCCCGTCTATATCATAAAGTCCGGCTTCCCTATGATGCTTTAAGCGAACTCATTGACCAAAAAAAAGGCGAATTTGATAAAATTGTTTTAAAAGCTCTTATCCAGGAGATAACTTTTTATCCCCTGGGAAGTTTTGTTGAACTTAATACCGGAGAAGTTGCCCTGGTAGAACGGACTCTGGTAGAGTATCCCACCCGGCCTAAAGTTAAAGTGCTGATAAGCGAAGGCGGGGAGAAGCTTGACCCTCCCCGGGAAGTTAACCTTCATCAAGAAAGACTCCTTTATATTCAAAGACCTATTTCTGCCCCGGTTGGAACGGAGAAAAGTCCAGCTTTCCCCATTTAGCATGCTATATTTGTGCCTATGCGGCGCAAAAGGGATGTTCCTCAATACAATTCTTTTCCCTCTTACTCTCTAAATAGTATTTATCGTTATGAGTGAAAATTCAGAACTTACCGGGATTGTCCTGGCAGTTAAAATCAAAGTGCTGCATATTGTCACCAGATTAGGCCCTGGGGGAGTTACCGAAACCCTTAGGGCTTTATCTAAATATGTAAATAAAGGAGCATTTGAATTCTTTTTTGTTTCCGGCCTGGAAAATGATTTGAAATTAGACAAATCTAAAAAGGCCATAGCCGGAGGGATGAATTTAAAAATTATTCCCGGATTGAAGAGAAATATTAATCCCTGGAGCGACCTTTTAAGTTTAATCAGTTTATATCTTTTTATAAAAAAAGGTAATTTTGATATTGTCCATACCCATACTTCAAAGGCAGGCTTCCTGGGAAGGATTGCCGCCCGTCTGGCAAAGGTTCCGGTAACAATCCATCAGCCGCACGGTCATGTCTTTAAAGGAATGTTTGATTTTTTTACTACCAGGCTCTTTATCTTTCTTGAGAAAACAGCCGCTTTAATTACCGATAAAATTATTACCGTAACCCGGCTTGGCAAAGAAGAACATATCCGCTATGGCATTGCCTCTCCGGATAAATTTATAGTTATTCCCAGCGGGATAGATTTAGAAAGATTCTTAAAAGTAGAAGTTGATATAAAAAAGGGAAGAAGAGATTTAGGGATTGAAAATGAATATCCAATCGTCGGGACAGTAGCTCATCTGGTAAAGCGAAAAGGCTATTTATATTTACTTAAAGCCATTTCCCAGGTTAAGAAAATTCATTCTAAAATAAAGGTTCTTATTGTCGGCGAAGGTGCTCTCCGTCCGCATTTAGAAAAACAGGTCAAAAAAATGGGGCTGGAGAGAAATTTTCTTTTCCTGGGAGAAAGAGAAGATGTAGAGGTCATTTATCCGCTTTTAGATTTATTCGTTCTTTCCTCAGTCAACGAAGGGATGGGCCGGGTTTTGATTGAAGCCATGGCTTCCGGGAGGCCGGTGGCAGCGGCCAGGATTATGGGAATACCGGAGCTGGTAATAGACGGCCTGACGGGGAGATTGGCTTCCCCTAAAGATTCGGATGCCCTGGCAGAAGCAATAATTGATTTGCTGGGCGATAAAGAGAAATTAAGTAAGATGGGGCTAGCCGCAAAGAAAAAAGTAGAGGCATCTTCGCAATTTGACGATAAAGTAATGGTAAAAAGAATTGAAAGCCTGTATCAAGAGCTTACCAAGAGTATTTTTTAATTTTTTTAAGTTGATTTTTATTCAGGGATATATTAGTATTATAAAGAGAGCTAGTCTGATTTGGGAAATAATTTTTAAAAATATAAGAAGAAATCAACCAAGAAGGGGGTGAAAATGGCTAAAGGAGAAAGAACTAACCGTTTGAAAATTCGCCTGATTGGCATCGCCGTAATCTGTATTATAATAGTGACGGCAGCCATTATCGTTAAAGCGGCTGATGTCGAGGTTAAACTTAACAGTAGCGACGGTTCTACCTATTTTGAAATACAGGATTCTGGCGGCTCAGGTGTTTTTACCGTGGATTCTGACGGGAACGTTGCTATCGGGACGACAGATCCGGGCAGCTACGCCCTCTATGTTAGTGGTGATACTTACATTAACGGTGATTTCACCGTAGATGCCGGGCATACTAAATCTTCTGCGGTCAATACATCCAAGGGCAAGGTCCGTTTTTATTCGATAGAAGCGCCTGAAGTAAGGGTGGAAGATTTTGGGACGGCTCAACTGGTAAATGGAGAAGCAAAGGTTAAGATAGATTCTCTTTTTAGAGAAGGGATATCTGATAAGGAGGAATATCAGGTGTTTGTTGCTTTACTTGATGATTGCAACGGCGTTTATATCGCCAAGAAATCTCCCAATCATTTTACCGTAAAAGAGATTAAGGATGGCAAAAGTTCCTCTCGTTTTGAATGGAGAATTATCGGCAAGGTAAAGGGTCTTGAAGATAGAAGAATGGAGAAGGTAAAAAAATAAGCCGGCAGGTTTTTAGTTAATCTGCCCGCTTGACTATAAATAAATCTATGGCTGTAATTCCTATGAGGAAGGCAAATATTTTTTTTATCAGGCGGCCGCTTAAAAGCGGAAGAGGTAGCTTAATTTTTTTTGCCCGGGTTTGATTTTCTAAGATGTAGATGTTAAATCTTTGGTCTCCTTTTTTTAAAAATTTATAGTTTTTAACCGGATTTTGACTTACTGCCAGGAGAGCACCCTGGTTAGGATTATTGGTTGTAGAACGGTAGCTGAGGGCGGAAAGAAAACATCTCGATTTGAAATCGGTATTTATGTAGACAAAATCGCCTTCAGAGGTGTTCTTTTTGATAATCCGGGCAATCTGAATTATCGATTTTTCCGGTAGGAGCAGAGAATATTTTTTCAACATAGAACTTTTTGCAAATAGAAGGTAAGTTAAAGAAGCCGTGGATACAAGAAGGAAACAAAGGATAAAGGCAGATTTAACTATTGTTTTTTTGGATTTTTTTTCAATAAATAGATAGATTTTTTCGAGGAAACAGGCGCTTAACATGGAAAGGGGCAGAAGGCAGGCTGCTTTCCAGTATCTTGTCAGCCAGGCCAAAGGGATGAATGCCAAAAAGCAAGAAGGAAGCATCAAATAACTGCCTTTCTTTTTATAACTCAGGAATATTCCCGGCAGGGCTAATATTTCTAAATAGAGCCATTTAGAATATTTCAAGGGGTTTAAATTGGAAAGTGAGAGGTTAAAAGAAACCCCGAGATTGTTTATATAAAGATGGAAAATTTTAATTCGCTTCAGGATTATTATTGAAAGAGGCAGGCTTAAAAGGGCTATTGCCCCTAATATAAGAAACAGTGGTTTGCGGTCTTTTTTAGAATGAAGGGCATAAATAAAAAGAAAAAGAAGGCTTAGGCTTCCTATTAGATGGGTGGAAAGACAGAGCAAACTGAGCAGGCCGGCGGTCAAATAGTTCTTCTTTGCCAGGGATAAGAATATCAGAGGAAAAATTAGAAATACCAGGCCGGCGGGGGAATTAGCCAGGCTAAAGTTCATCCATATCGGAATGCTTAAAAGGATTACTAAAGAAAAAAAAGCGATTCTTGGGTTAAAAACTGTTTTTAAAGAAAACCAGAAGGCCAAAATGGAAAGGATGAAGATAATCCAGGGGAAAAATTTTCCTAAAGTAAGGGCATCTAATCCTGAAGAAAGAAGCAAATATCCGATTGTATGAAAAAAAGGCAGATAACGCTGAGCCTGCCAGCCGGGAGCGGCAAGCCAGAAATCGGTAATCGTCAACCCGCCGGCGCGTTCGAAGCCGACCATGGTGGATAAATGAAAGGCTGGTTCATACATGTTGAAGTATAGGGGATAACGCCATTGCCAGTAAAAAAAGGTTAAGATGGCGGCCAAACAGATAACCGTTAGAGACAGAATATTGAATATTTTTTTAGCCCCTGTGGCATTTGCGGCTTCCATGTCATATATGATAGTAAAATTGAGTCTGGAGGTCAACAACAATCATTTATAGCTGAGTTTAGACCGTGGCCTTTTTCGCTGGGATGTATTCGTATTTACCCTTAAAATATGGTATAATTATTATGGTTGAAAAAGAAAGAGCGAAAAAGGCAAACCTCGTTAGAGACGATTCTAATGGGGGGCGCCACGGAAGAGACAAAGGTCTCTAACGGGGCAAACTGTTCGAAAGGATAGGACGCAAAGCTTCAGAGCCTAAGCCCTGAGTGGAAACAAAGGGTAAGGCTGTCAGCTGCCGAAAACCAGAGAAAACTGAATATTGTAGTCGAGCTGACAGAAGCCTATTCTTTCAAGAATAGGCTTTCTTTCTAAAAAGCAGAAGACGGAAGGCAGAGAAAGAAAAAACTTGCACCTACGAGGTGCAAGGATTTGGGGAAATAGAAGACAGAAAGCAGAAAACAAAGGGGATAAAATGAGTAAGCGGTTTATTGGGGCAATAATATGTATTGGATTTATAATCCTAATGGCTTCTCCGGCCGAGGGAGCTTGGCTTTCTGGATGGGATAACCGGATTAAGTTAAGGATTGACAGCAGTAAGGTCGATAGTACTTTAACTAATTTTCCAGTTCTGCTCTACCTTAGCGCCGCCTCAGGCATTGGCGATGAAGATGTCTCCTGCGTTTTTGATGAGCTCGCTTTAGATGCTAACCGGCGGAAAATAGCCGTAACCACCTCTGACGGCACTACGGAATGTTATGTAGAAATCGAGAAGTGGGATGATGCCAATGAGAAGGCCTGGCTCTGGGTCAAGGTTCCCAGTATAAGTAGTAGCTCTGACACCGACCTTTACCTTTACTACGATGTCAACCATTTAGACAACGGTATCTATGTGGGGGATACAAATTCCACCCCGGCTGAAAGTGTCTGGGATGATAATTATGTAATGGTTCAGCATTTAGCCGATGGGGCCAGTACCTCTGCCACTTATGATAGTACTTCTAATAATAACGACGGAACAAAAAAAGGAGCCAATGAGCCGATTGAAACAAACTCTGGAAAAATTGATGATGCTCAGGATTTTGATGGCGGGGATGATTATTTAACTACGGCGCTTGGTGGTTTACCAACTACAATGGTGGATATAACAGTTGCATTCTGGGCAAGCCCAAGCGGAACACTTGAACATGGATCTATTCTTCGGGCTGTTACTGATGATACCGCTAATAGATTAAATATACATTTCCCTTGGGATGATAGCACAATTTACTGGGATTTTGGGGATATTTCGGGGAATGGGCGTCTTACTGCAAGTTGGAATTCTGATTGGAATAATGTATGGGCATATTGGGTATTTATTTCTGAAGCGGGGGTAGGACAAAAGATATATCGAAATAACACTCTGGTAGCAAGTGATGCTAATGTAGAGTATTTTTCAAAAGGCACAAAAACTCTTGAGATAGCTAAGTATAATGATGTTTATTGGGATGGAATTATTGATGAGTTTCGCATTTCCTCTTATCCCCGCTCTGCCGCCTGGATTAAAGCCTCCTACAATTCCGGCAATGACAGCTTTGTCACTTTTGGCGCTGCGGAAGGCCGCTCGGACTGGCTTTCCGGCTGGGACCAGCGGATTAAATTAACCGTTGATAGCACCAAGGTGGATGAAAACTTAACTGATTTTCCGGCTCTCGTTTACCTCAGCGCCGCCTCAGGTATTGGCGATGTCGATGTCTCCTGTGTGTTTGATGAGTTGACTTCAGATGATAACCGCAAGAAAATAGCCGTAACCACCTCTGACGGCCAAACCCAGTGTTATGTAGAAATCGAGAAATGGGACGATGCCAGTGAGGAGGCCTGGCTCTGGGTTAAAATTCCTAGTGTGAGCAGTATTGGCGATAGCTATCTTTATTTATACTACGATGCTGACCATGCCGATAACACTACCTATATAGGAGATACCAACTCCACCCCGGCTGAAAATGTCTGGAATAGTCATTTTAAAGGGGTATGGCATTTGGATGAGACTACCGGCTCCTATTATGATTCTACAGACAGTAATTATGACGGCACTCTTACTGACGCTGATACGGATAGTACTAGGGGCGCTACGGGTAAAATAAATGGGGCGATTGATTTAAACGGAGATGCTGATTATATTGACTGCGGTGATGTAGCTGAAGTAGATAGTGTTTATGCCCTTACCTATGAGGTGTGGATGAAGGACGGCGCAACTAACGCTCTGATTTCTAAATATACAGACGATAACAGCAAAGCAAGTATCTACAATGCATCCGGCGATGCGCTTTATTGGAGTCTTACTGATGGTTCCCCTGGTTCCCCTAGCTACGGTACGAGTGCTGTATTAACCGGTGAGCATTATCTGGCAATGGCTTATGATGGGTTGCAAACCGGAAACTCAAATATACTAAAGGGATATGTGGATGGTGAGGAGGTAACTTTGTCTTTTACCGGTACAATTCCGGCACTGACCGCAAACCATAGTGAAAATCTCTATTTAGGAAAGCAGGCAGCAGCTTATACCGATGGCATCATTGACGAAGTCCGCATTTCCTCTTCTCCCCGCTCGGCCGCCTGGATTAAAGCCTCATATAACTCCGGCAATGACAGCTTTATCACCTTTACCGGCACGGCAGAATCCCCGCCGAGTGCATTTTCCGGCTGGGATAACCGGATTAAATTAACTATTGACAGCAGTAAAATTGATTCTGATTTAACTAATTTCCCGGTTTTGATTCATATTAGTTCCGCCTCAGGCATAACTGATTCTGATGCCAGCCGGGTTTTTGACGAATTGACTTCAGATGACAACCGTAAGAAAATAGCCGTAACCACCTCTGACGGCCAAACCCAGTGCTTCGTAGAAATTGAGAAGTGGGATGATGCCAGTGAAGAGGCCTGGCTCTGGGTTAAGGTCCCGGCGATAAGCAGCACCAACGATACTGACCTTTACCTCTATTATGATGCTGACCACCCTAATAACACCTACTATGTAGGCGACAGCGGCTCGATGACAGATATCTGGGGAACTGAATACGTTATGGTTCAGCATTTAGAAGAAACCAGCGGCACCCATTATGATTCCACTTTTCGTGATAACGATTCAAGCGTCGTTTCGGTAACTACCCAGGGCTCGGCAACCGGAAAAATCGATGGTTCAGATGAATTTGCCGCTGGTAAATATATCGATTGCGGAACTGACACCAGTCTTGATTTTGCTGGGGCCTTTACGGTAAGTGCCTGGGTAAAACCGGATACCCTGATAAATTATGGCGGTATTGTCAGTAAGGTTATTTCTGGCCGGACCGGAACCTATTCATATATGTTAGTCTGCCATAATGATGGGACTATAGGCGCGTGGGGTAGTAGTACCTGGAACTTTTCGACTGATGCCGGTATTACCGCCGGCAACTGGTATCACCTTACATGGAAACTTACCGGAGGCAACATCTATTATTTTGTCAATGGTACGGCCTACGGCAGTGACTCCTTTTCTTGTACCGATGTTCCTACCCACATTCTATATATAGGCAGTTGGTATAGTGTAAACACCAATTATGATTTTGACGGCATTATTGATGAAGTGCGGGTTTCATACACTGCCCGCTCTGATGCCTGGATTAAAGCCTCCTATTATTCCGAGGCTGACCTTTTGCTTACCTTTGAAGGTGCCTCGGACTGGGGGGTAAGTGATTATGCCTATCGCAAACAGATAACCGTTGCCGGTTCAACGGTTGGTGAATTGGCCAATTACCAGATGAAACTGACTGTCCATAAAGGCAGCGGCAGTGATTCCGGAAGCGATGTTTATCTTAGCAGCCACTGCCAGGATGATTTTGATGATATCCGCTTTACCGCTGATGACGGCACTACCCAATTGGATTACTGGCGGGAAAGCTATACCTCCGGGGATAATGCTGTTTTCTGGATAGAGTTTCCGGCAATTCCGGCCTCCTCTGATTCGGCTAATTTCTATATTTATTACGATAATAGCTCTGCCAGCTCCGCCACAAATGGCGATGAGACCTTTGTTTTCTTTGACGATTTTACCGGTACTACCATTGATACCGATAAATGGAATGAAACTGATACTGGCGGCAACCTCTCCCAAAATGATAAAATTATACTCTATGACGGCACTGGTGCGTGGACTACCACCGGCTTATTTACTGATTCCAACTTCGCCCGGACATCCGGTAATGCTTATCGGGAATTCAGATGCAAATATCAACCTATGTGTCAGCGAGGGGCGAGTTATCAGGATACGACGATGTTGGGATGGAAAAATACCGCGGCTGGCGTTAACTATGCCGAAATGCCTCATGCAACGTATTACATCACTGACGGGTACGATATACATGTGTATGAAGATTCAATAGCACGGGGGGATGTGGGAGATTTTGTTGCCGAGACCCAATATTGGCTTAAAACAACCCTTACCTCAAACGGCGCCAAATATTATAACAGTACTGACGGAGATAGCTGGACACTTCTTTATACCGGCACTGCCTCCAGCGCAAGTCCCTTGAAAGTCGGTTTTACCCACTATCAAGGAGGAGATTCTTATGTTGATGATGTTTTCGTCCGCAACTGTGCGACGACCGAGCCGACCTTTGGCACCTGGGGAAGCGAGGAATCCGGCCCGGCGGCTGTGGTTACCAATTCTGTCGGGCCAACCAATGTTACCGCTACTACCGCCCGTTTAAACGGGGAGATAACTGATATTGGTTTTGAAAATCCTACTGTCCATATTTACTGGGGAGATGAAGATGGCGGCACCACTCCCGGAAGCTGGGACACTGATGAGAATCTGGGCACCAAAAGCGCCGGAACGTTTTATCAAGATGTCAGCTCTTTAACTACGGCTAAAACCTATTACTACCGCTGTTATGCCACTCATTCAGGAAATGATGATGCCTGGGCC
>CAZDME010000018.1:0-21772 GCA_964506785.1 uncultured bacterium
TACGGAGAAATAGTTAGCTGGATTGGTTAATCTTATAGGCGGCGGTTGGACAAATTAGAAAAATGGACGAAGATCAACTTGCCCGTTTAAACATGGTTCAGGAGCAGATTATCCGCCGGGGGGTAACGGATTCTAAAGTTATAAATGCCATGAAGAAGGTTCCCCGTCATAAATTTGTCCCCGGGGAATTTTTAACGGCGGGTTATGCGGATTATCCCTCACCCATTGGTGAGGGGCAGACCATTTCCCAGCCCTATATGGTTGCCTTAATGAGTCAATGTCTGGCTTTGAAAGGAGGGGAAAAGGTTCTCGAAATAGGCTTGGGCTCAGGTTATCAGGCGGCCGTTCTGGCTGAAATTGCCCGGGAGGTTTATAGTCTCGAGAGATTTCCTGGGTTAGTCCAGAAAGCGAAGGAAATTTTTGACGAACTTGGCTATGTTAACGTCAACATTAAAGTTGGCGATGGAACCTTAGGCTGGAGTGAAGTCTCTCCTTTCGACGGGATTATTGTTACCGCCGGGGCTCCTGATATTCCTCCTCCGTTAATCAGACAGTTATCTGAAGGGGGAAGATTGGTAATTCCTCTTGGCGGAAGATTTATGCAAACCCTGGCGGTTTTTAGAAAAAAAGGGAAGAGGCTCGAGCGAAAAGATATTTGTGGTTGCGTATTTGTTCCCTTAATTGGCAAAGAAGGCTGGAAGGATTAAAATGACCGAGGGTTTTATGGACGTTTTTAGAGGATGTTCAAAGGAATTATTGACTGTTTTTATTGCCAGTCTTCCGATATCTGAGCTGAGAGGGGCAATTCCTTTTGCTCTGGGAATGAAGATTCCTATTTTAAAAGCTTATTTTCTGGCTGTTTTCGGCAATTTCATTCCGGTTATTCCTTTGCTTCTTTTTTTCGGTAAAGCCGTTGGAATTTTAGAAAGGGCTGCCTGGGGGAAGAAATTTTTAAAATGGCTTTTTAACAGGACTCGCAGCCGGAGCCGGATTGTTCAAAGATTTGAAATTATCGGTCTGACTTTATTTGTGGCCATTCCTTTGCCGATTACCGGGGCATGGACGGGAACAGTGGCCGCTTTTCTTTTCGGGATAAAATTCCGTTACGCCTTACTGGCGATTACTTTAGGGATTTTAATTGCCGGAGGGATTGTTACTTTGGTTAGTCTAGGCGGGATTGAATTTTTAAGATTTGTGCTTAAGTAGTAAATCTTTGTTTTCTGTTTTTTATTTTCTGATATCTGAAAAAAATCGGGGTGTAGCGCAGCCCGGCTAGCGCGCACGGTTCGGGTCCGTGAGGTCAGGAGTTCAAATCTCCTCACCCCGACCAGTTTTGTATTTTTAATTTTCATCTTTCGATGAGGGGCCTTCAAGTGATCGAGATTTGTCGCCTGCATCTTTTTTTTGAAGGGACGGTGCAGGGAGTGGGTTTTAGATTTTACACCGAAAGGGCTGCCCGCCGTCTTGATATCGCTGGTTTTGTCAGGAATCTGCCAAACGGCGCCGTTGAGGTAGTTGCCGAGGGCAAGCGGAAAATTCTTGATGAATTTTTAAGTGCGATACAAACCGGTAATTTAAGCGGATATATTACCGGAACAGAAAAAATATGGGAGCCTCCAACCGGCGAATTCAATGATTTTGGAGTTAGATTTTGAAAGAAGACAGAAAACAGATAACCGAAAACAGATTTTGCTTTTTGTCTTGGATATTTGATATTGCTGTCTGATTTTTGTCTTCTGATTTCTGTCATCGGATTTTTAAAAATGCGCTATGGTTTATTCGGTGACATCCACGGCAATTTAGAGGCCTTTGAAGCCGTGCTTGAAGATTTAAGGCGGCAGGGTATTGATCGACTCTTCTCACTCGGCGATATTGTTGGCTATGGCCCAGACCCCAACAGTTGTGTCGAAGTAATCCGAAAATTATCTATTCCTTCCGTCAGCGGCAATCATGATTGGGCCTCGGTTGGGAGAAGTGATTTAGATTATTTTAATCCCCGGGCTAAAGAAGCCATCCTCTGGACGAAAAAGGTCTTAACTGAAGAGAATAAGGCGTATTTAAAGCGACTTCCTCTTATAATCGAAGGAAATAATTTTCAGCTAGTCCACGGAAGCCTAAAAAAACCCGCCGATTGGTTTTATATCTTGAATTTTCAAGAGGCAGAAAATATTTTTGCTTTAATGGAGAAACCGCTCCTTTTTGCAGGGCATTCCCATGTACCAATTGTTTTTTGTAAAACCGAAGGGAAAATTAGCTGCATTTCAGATTCCCGCCTTAATCTTAAAGAGGAAGCGAAATATATTATTAATGCGGGAAGTGTCGGGCAGCCCCGGGACGGTGATTCTCGTTCAAGTTATGTAATATTCGATGAGGGAAAAAGAGAAATTATCTATAAGAGGGTAAAATACCCGATTGCCAAGGTTCAAAGAAAAATTAGAAAAGCGGGTCTGCCCGAAATAGAAGCGGCCCGGTTATCGGCTGGCCGGTAATTTCTTTATGCAGGGTTGGATTTTTTTATGCAGTCTCAAATAGCTGATTTTCTTCAATTCTTAAAAGTCGAAAGGAATTTAGCCGATAATACCATCGATGCTTATGGACGGGATTTAAAAAAATTCAGGAATTATTTAGGATCCCTTAAAAAAAATGAGATTTCCTTGGTTAACTGTCAAGATATTCAAAATTACAGCCGGATTTTATCGTCAAGGCACATTGCCTCTCCGTCTATTGCCCGAAATTTAGTTTCCATCAAAATGTTTTTCCGCTTCTTATTGAGAGAAGGAACTATTAAAAATGATCCCAGCCAGGATTTAGAATCTCCGTTAATCTTATCGAAGTTGCCGGGAGTTCTAACCATTCTGGAGGTAGAGAACCTTCTCAACCAGCCCGTCCTTAAAAACAAATCGGGCTATCGGGACCGGGCGGTAATAGAACTGCTTTATGCCACCGGGATGCGCGTTTCCGAAATTGTGCGTCTGAAAATTTCCGATTTGAATCTAAAGGTTGGCTATGTTCGCTGTTTTGGGAAGGGGGAGAAGGAAAGAATCGTTCCCTTGGGTAAAATTGCCGGGGAGGTGTTGGGCAAGTATTTAGACAAGATAAGGCCGGCTTTTCTCAAAAAAGGCCGGAAAGATTGTTTCTGGCTTTTCATTAATAGCCGGGGCCGGCCTTTTTCTCGGCAGGCAATTTGGAAGATGATAAAGAAGTATGGCAAAGCCGCCCGGTTCAAAAAAAATATTACCCCGCATACCCTGAGACATTCCTTTGCCACGCATCTCCTTCAAGGAGGAGCAGACCTGCGTTCCGTCCAGGAAATGTTGGGTCATGCCAACATCTCCACTACCCAGATTTATACCCATGTAAACAGGGAGAGGCTAAAAGAAGTCCATAAAAAATATCACCCTCGAGGATAGAATGGAAATAATCACCACCCATATTAATGCCGATTTTGACGCCTTGGCCTCTGCCGTTGCCGCAAAAAAGCTCTACCCCGGAGCAGAGATAGTTATACCCGGTTCTGCCGAAAAGGCTGTCCGGGAATTTATAAAAAAATTCGAAAAAAAACTTGGCCTGCTTTCGGAAAAAAAGGTAGATTTCGAAAAAGTCAAACGCTTAATTATCGTTGATACGCGCCAGGCCGGCCGCCTTGGAAGGCTGGGAGAATTCACTCGAAAAAGGGACGTTGAGCTGCATGTTTACGACCACCATTCTCCCCATCCCGGGGACCTTAAAGGCAAAATTGATGTCAGGCGCATTACCGGGGCTACGGTAACCATGCTTTTAGAGAAAATTAGAAAAATGAAAATAGTCTTATCTCCGTTTGAAGCGACCTTAATGCTTCTGGGCCTTTATCAGGATACCGGCGGATTGATTTATCCGTCGACGACGGCCCAGGATAAAGCGGAGGCTCGATATCTTAAATCTTCCGGGGCCGATTTAAAAATTATTACCGGTTTTCTTACAAGAAAGTTGACCCGGGAACAAACTGTTCTTTACCGAAGCCTCAAAAAAAATAAGGAAATTTTTTTCTTTGCTGGGGCAAAAGTGGTTATCGTTGCCGCAACAGCCGGCCGTTACATTCCCGATCTGGCCCGCCTTACCCAGCGCTTGATGGATGAAGAAAAAGCCGATGTCGTTTTAAGTTTAGTCGGGATGCAAAAACACCTCCATTTAGTTGCCCGGAGCAAAACTAAAAAACTTAATGTTGAAAGGATAGTCAGCTTCTTTGGCGGCGGGGGACATCCGACGGCTGCCTATGCCCGTATTCAGGGGATTGACCTGCCAGAGGTCAAGAAAACCCTTTTAAAAATTTTGAGGCAAAGGATAAAAGAATCTAAGCCGGAAAAGCGGTCGCAGCCGATTTCGGCGCCTAACCTTTCTTCAACTTCCATATCCCATAAAAAGAGAAGAAATTTGAGTAAATTAATGAAAGATAAATTGCCCGGGCCGATTATGAATCGTCTTGAGGAAATTGGCATAATGGGAACAGAGGGGGGGGTGAGTATTTATGTAGTCGGAGGTTTTGTTCGCGACCTTCTTCTGGGTTTCCCCAATTATGATTTAGATATTGTCGTTGAAGGTAATGCCATTGCCTTTGCCAGCCGGCTGGCAGAGAAGTGGAAGGCTGGGGTAAGGAAGCACAAAAAGTTCGGTACGGCCGTTGTTTATTTGCCTGGAGGTTCTAAAATCGATGTGGCCACTGCCCGGACGGAGTATTATCATTATCCGGCGGCTATGCCTCAGGTCGAAGGCAGCTCCTTAAAGGCTGATTTATACCGCCGGGATTTTACCATTAATGCCATGGCTATTTGTTTGAACAAGGATGAATTCGGTCTTTTGATAGATATTTTTGGAGGAGAGGCTGATTTAAAAAAGAAACTTGTCAGGTGTCTTCATGATTTAAGTTTTGTTGAAGACCCGACTAGAATTTTTCGGGCGGTTAGGTTTGAACAGCGTTACGCTTTTAAAATTGACCGTCATACCCAGCACTTAATTCGAACCGCGGTAAACCTTGATATGTTTGACTGGCTGGCCAATCAGCGGGTCTTGGCCGAGTTAATTTTGATTTTAAGCGAAAAAGAACCTCTTTCGGCCATTAAACGGATGGCTGAGTTTAATGAATTGAGGTTTATTCATCCGCGGATAAAATTAACAAAAAATCTAGTTTCTTTATTCAAGAAAGTCAAGGGGGTAATTGTCTGGATGAGGGATATATTCCCTGAGGAAGAATTTGCCGCTTGGCTTATTTATCTTTTAGCCCTCCTTGATACTTTGGCCAAGGAAGAAGTTAGAGAAGTCGCGCAGAAATTCGTCATTTCTAAAAATAACGAAAGACAAGTTATTTTATCTAAAGAATCCGGCCCGCGGATATTAAGTACTTTGCGAAAAAGGAGATTAAAAAATAGCGAGATTTTTTGCCAGCTTATGGGTTTACCCTTAGAGTTTCTTTTACTCTTATCGGCCAAGGCCGGCTCAAATCGGGTAGGGAAGAGGATAAGGTTTTTTATCGCCAATCTGCGCCGGATAAGGCCCCTGATTAGAGGAACGGATTTAGCCAAGCTTGGGCTGAAGGAAGGGCCGGTCTATAAAGAAGTTTTTCGGGCTGTTTTATGGGCTAAGCTTGATGGCAGGCTGAAGACCAAAAAAGAAGAGTTAAGTTTTGTCAAAAAGCAGAAAAGGCTGATTTAGTTTTTTTGATTCGCTACGCTGGCCGGCCGGAGGCGACTATCGAGGTTGCCTACCTGAGCAGTTTACGCTATCTTGGCGGCTGTTTTTTATTGACAGTATCGAATTTATATGTTAAATTTAGGCGGGGAAAGCGAAATTATGACAGAGAAATCAGGGCAAAAAGAGGCTTGGTCAACGGAAGAAAAAAATGTAGCCGCTTTAGGTTATATACCTGTAGTATGCCTTATAATACTGCTACTGAAAAAGGACCACCCTTTTATATCCTTTCATGCCAAACAGGGATTAATCATGTGTCTTTGTTTTTTCCTTTTCTGGTATTTACCCGTAGTTGGGGCAGTTTTGAATTTTTTCCTCGTTGCCCTCATGTTTGTCGGCCTTATTAAGGCCAAAGAAGGGGAGTATTGGAAAGCTCCTTTTCTGGGAAATTTAGCCGCTAAAATCAAAGTTTGATATATCGGGTGGATTTAAAACATTTCCTTTTAGCATTAATCATTATCCCCATTATTCTAACTGGTTGTGAAAACTATTCTTCTAACGGGCTGATGCGTACAGAACTTGACAATGGGATGGTAATTCTTACCCGGAGATTTGATAATCTTCCGATAGTGGCCGTAAGTGTCTGGGCAAAGGTAGGCTCGTCTTATGAAAAAGAGGGAGAGTATGGTATCTCGCATTTTCTTGAGCACATGCTTTTTCGCCGTGTGCCTGCTTCTGAAAAACAAGGTTCATTACAGACAGAAATTGAAGGTTCGGGCGGCTATTTAAACGGTGCCACCGGTAAAGAGATAACCTATTATTTTGCCGTTGTTCCCAAGGATTTTTCTGACGAAGCCCTCAACTTACTCCTGGATTTATTTTTAAAGCCTGATTTGAACGAAAAAGATTTTAAAGAAGAAAAAAAGGTGGTTATCGAAGAAATCTCTCGCAAAAACGATAACCCTGCTGATTTGCTCGACGATGAGCTATATGAAGTTCTTTATTCCGGCCATCCTTACGGGCATCCGGTTTTAGGAGATGTTGAAACGATTAAAACTATGGAACTTGATTCATTGCGCCGTTACCATGAGGTTTATTATCGCCCGGATAATATGGTGGTGAGCATCGTGGGCGATTTTGCTCCCCGGGCGGTTTTGAAAAAGCTGAAAGCGGAATTTGATAGATTGCCTAAAAGGGAGAAGATTTTTCCGGCGACTGCCAAGATTAAAAAAGGCGCTAGAAAAAAAACCATTGAGAAGAATGTCAATCAGTTGTATTTTTCGTTAGGTTTTGCCGGCCCGGCGGTAAAAAATGAGGATCATTTGGCTTTAGACCTCTTGACTTTCATTTTAGGCCAGGGAGCCAGTTCAAGATTGGTTGAACGATTGAAAGAGAAAGAAAGATTGGTCAATAGTGTAAGCTCTCAGTTTTTTACCCAGAGGCAATCCGGGCTTTTCAGTATTTACGCCCAGTTTTTACCCGAAAATTTAGAAAGGGTAGAGGCAGTTATCTGGGATGAGCTGGAACGGTTAAAGCAGGAGCCGGTTGGTTCTTCTGAGTTGGAGAAAGCGAAACGGATGATTGAAGCCAATTTTTATTTTCAGCATGAAATCTTTAAAGACCAGGCTTTAGCTCATGCCTATTGGGAGTGTCTGGGAGCGGGAAATTATGAAAAGGACCATCTTGATAAGATTAAAAAAATAGATGCTAAAACTCTCAAGAAGGCGGCTTCCGAATATTTAAATTTAGAAAATTCGGCTAACGTAATTATTAAACCGCCTTCTTAATTCCCGATTTTTTTATGAGAAAAAGAGTTTTTTTCTTTTTTCTTTTCATAATTGTTTTACTTTATGGGCTGATGGTTATTTTACCGACTAAAAAATCTACTCCGGCGGTTGAGAAAAAAACCTTAAATAATGGTCTTAAGGTTTTAGTAAAGAGGAATCCTTCTAATGAGATTGTGGCTATAGAATTTTTCTTCAAGGGCGGCTCGGCCGTAGAGACTCGGCAGGATTCGGGGCTTACCTATTTAACAGCCAGTCTCTTATTTAAAGGGACAGAGAATAAGGATTTCACCCGGATTGCTGAAGGATTTGATTCCATAGGAGGGCTTTGGGGGTTATCCGTTGAAAGGGATTTTTCCGAGGTTCACCTGGTTATCCCTAAGAGAAACTGGGAGGAAGGGTTGAAGCTTTTAGCCGAAGTTCTGATTACTCCCGTATTTGTTGAGGAGGAAATAGACAAGGAGAAAGAATTAATACTTCAGCAGATTAAAAGCATTGAAGATAACCCCTTTGAGTTCACTTATCGCGAGTTTAATGAGGATATTTATGGTTCCCATCCCTACGCTAAACCGACTTTTGGCTTTGCTGATACGGTAACGCGGTTTAGCCGCAGCGATATTATTCGGCAGTATAAGCGGTCTTTTTGCGCCCGAAACGCGATTGTTGTCGTTACTGGTAATGTAGGGCCAAAAGAGGCGATAAAATCAGTTGAAGAAAATTTTAGACGTTTACCGGCCGGCCGGCGGTTAAATATCGATAAACAGCCCGTTCATAGCCGCGGGAAGAAACAAGTCATAAAGAAACCGGATTTAAAACAAACAATGATGTTTTTAGGATTTAAAGCGCCCTCCGTGAATGATAAGGATTACCCGGCGCTGAAACTTCTCAGTGCCTTGATGGGTGAGGGAATGAGTTCCAGGCTTTTTGAAAATATCCGGGATAAAAAGGGGATTGGCTATGCCCTGGGAAGTTTCTATCCCACCCGTCTGGATACCAGTCCCTTTGTATTTTTTCTTGGTGTCCAGCCGGAAAGGCTGGGTGAAGCCGAAGCCGCCTTTTGGGAAGAGATTGGAAAAGTAAAGTTTGACGACATTAGTGAAGAAGAATTCAAAAAGGCAAAAAATTATCTCATTGGGAATTTTTACCTGACTCAACAGAGGAATAAAGACCAAGCCTATTATCTGGGCTGGTATGAAACCCTGGGTTTAGGGACGGATTTTGATTCGGTCTATTTAGAGAATATTAGAAATTTGGGAATTTCGCGGGTTAAGGCCGCGGCCAGGAAATATCTGAAAGAAGAAAAGGCAACTCTGGTAATTTTGAGTCCGGGAAAAGTAACTCCCTGAGCTGCAGAAGGAAAGCTGAAAGTATGGAACGGGGACCAATTGTTGCCGGGCAGTTTTATCCGCGCCGGGCTGATGTTTTAAAAGAAGAAATTGCCAAATGTCTGATTGCGACGAAAGTAAAGAAAGAAGTTAAGGGAATACTTTTACCGCATGCCGGATATATCTATTCCGGAAAAGTAGCCGGGGCCGTTCTTTCTCAAATAAAAATTCCTGAGACCTTTATTATCCTTGGCCCCAACCATGCTGGCGTGGGTCATTCCTTTGCTTTATGGCCGGAGGGGAGCTGGCAGACTCCTTTGGGGTCGATAGAAGTCGATAAGGAATTAGCGGAGGCTATACTTAAAAGGTCTTCTTTGGTAGAAATAGATTATCAAGCCCATCTTCAGGAGCATTCGTTAGAAGTGCAGTTGCCTTTTATTCAATATTTGGCGCCTTCAGCGAAAATTGTGCCTCTGGTGGTTAAATATGGGTCGTTTCATCAGTTAAAAAAAATAAGCCAGACTTTGGTAAAGGTCGTTGAATCCGGTAATAAACGGGTCGTCTTAGTCGCCAGCTCTGATATGACCCATTATCAACCCCGGGAAACAGCCGAAAAACAGGATAAATTGGTTTTAGAACCGTTATTAAAGCTGGAAACCAGAAGATTCCTTGATACGGTGATAGAGAACAACATTTCTATGTGTGGGTATATTCCGGCGGCAATAATGATTTTAACCTCTAAAGCCCTGGGGGCAAAAACGGGAAAGTTGGTTATGTATACCACTTCGGGAGAGGCCAGCGGGGATTATTCTCACGTAGTCGGCTATGCTGGGGTAACGGTTGAATGAGTCCGTTATCCATACTAAAGGTACGACCGCCGATTTTTGCGGGCAAGGAGCTGGGTTGTTTCTAACGGAATTAGAGGGCGCAGGTTTCTAATGAGGCTTACTTTTCGAAAAAAAGATAAAGTTGTTTTGGTCCTTGGCGGCGGTTCCGCCCGGGGACTGGCTCATATCGGGGTGTTAAAGGTTTTAAAACGCGAGGCAATTCCGATAGATATGGTTGTGGGGACAAGCATCGGGGCGTTAATGGGAGCGGCTTTTTGTGCCGGTATAGATTTTTCCCTGTTGGAGAAGAAAACGCAAGGTATTTCCTGGAAAAACTTATTTGATTTCACCATCCCTCAACTCGGTTTAATTGAAGGCCGAAAGATGGAAAAATTAATAAAAGAGATAATTGGCGAACGCCATTTTAAAGATTTAAAAATCCCTTTGGCCATTTTGCTACCGATATTAACAATGGAATAGAGGTGGTTTATCGCAGAGGGCTGCTCTGGCCGGTAATTAAAGCTAGCTGCTCTATTCCTGGAATTTTCAATCCGGTTAAACTGGATAAAAAGCTTTTAGTCGATGGAGCGGTGCTGCATAATGTAGCGACTAAAGTTGCCCGTGATTTAGGGGCAAACAAAATAATTGCCGTTAATGTCGGTTTCTATGTCCGAAAACAAGAAGTAAAAAACCTGCTGAATATTTTTCTTCAGGCTTGGCAGCTGCGAGGGCAGGAACTAAGCCGCTACCAGAATTTAGACGCAGAAGTAGTCATTAAAGTAAATCTGCCTGGCATAAGCCCGGTAGATTTTCATAGAGCGGCGGAGTGTATTCAGCAGGGCGAAAAGGCCGCCGAGACGAAAATACCCCAGATTAAGAAACTTTTAAGAATCCGCCGATGAAAATTTCAAAAAAATTATTTCTTAGCTTTAAAATCATTTTAACCGGAACCTTAATTATATTTTTGCTTAAAAGGCTGAATTTAGGCAATGTTTTCTCCATAATAATCCAGGTTAACTGGCATTATCTGGTTTTGGCCGCAATTCTTTTTTTTCTGATTTTGCTCATTCAGTCCTACCGCTGGCAGTGTCTATTAGGTGTTCATGGAATCAAGATTGGTCTGGTCAGATTGATTCGCCTCACTTTTATCGGATTTTTCTTTAATAATTTTTTGCCGAGCACGGTAGGAGGGGATGTAGTGAAAGGATACCTGGTCTCTAAAGCGACCAAAAAGACAGCCGAATCATATGTTTCGGTTTTGATGGATAGAATTATCGGAATTGTCGGCTTGTTTTTTTTAGGCTTCATGGTGCTCTTTTTCATTCCGGAGTTAAAAAGCAATCAGACCCTAATGTATCTTCTCTGGGGAGGTTTCACTGTCTCCTTTCTGCTTATTGCTTTTTTTGTCCTGGGCAGGAAATTTTGGATGAAGAGGCTGGGTTTCTTAAAGCGAATTTTAAAAAAACTGAAAATAGAAGGTCTCATAGAAAAGATTGCCGGCGCTTTCTCGACCTACAGACGGCATAGGGGCGTCCTCATAAAAACCGTTTTAATGTCAACTCTGGTCCATCTTTTTTTTATCGCCGTCAATTTTACGATTGTAAAGGGTTTTTCCCTGCCGCAGAAAATTCCGTTTATTGACTTCTTTATCTACACCCCGACTATTGCTTTGATAAGCTGTGTGCCTATCAGCGTTAACGGGCTGGGGTTAAGAGAGAATTTATATGTCGAGTTTTTCAGCCGTTCTTTGGGGAAAAACTTTGCCGGTTCGCTTTCCATTATTTTCCTTATTTTTCTATGGGCGGCTGGATTTATCGGCGGTATTTTTTATCTTTTTTCTCATTTGAAGTCTAATGTCATCGGGACCATAAAAGAAAAGGGGAAAGTGAGCTTATGATTGACAAGGACCTTTTGGATATTTTAGCCTGCCCGGCTTGTAAAGGCGGGGTAAAGGAAGAAGGGGATAAAATTATCTGCTTGAAGTGTGGGCGGAAATATCCGGTCAAAGACGGCATTCCGGTAATGCTAATAGATGAATCGGAACGATAAAGACTTAAGTCTTGGCCGAATAACGATTCAGGGAAAAAAAGGGGGGTAAAAATGGCTGGTATTTTAGTCATCCATGGGCCTAATCTCGACCTTTTGGGTTCAAGAGAGCCGGGTATCTATGGTCATATCGAATTAGCCGAGATAAACGGAAAACTTACCGAAAAAGCTCAAAAAGCAAAGGTGAAAATTAAAATTTTTCAATCCAATCATGAAGGAGAAATTGTTGCGCTTATTGGCCGGCATAAAAAATCGGTCGATGTTTTAATTATCAACCCGGCCGCCTATACTCATACCAGCGTCGCTATTCGAGATGCCATTTTGGCCACCGAAATTCCGACTATAGAGGTTCACTTGAGCAACATTTACGCCCGGGAAGAATTCCGCCGGCAATCCCTGATTGCGCCGGTAGCCAGGGGCACTATCAGTGGATTTGGCGAACAAAGTTATTATTTGGCCCTGGATGCGGCTTTTGAAATGATAAAGAAAAAATGAAGTATAACCGCTCATATATAGACCGATTTCAAAAAAAAATAGAGGAGACGGAGTTAGACGCTTTTTTAGTTTCTAACCCCATAAACATAAAGTATTTAACCGGGTTTTCTACCTCGGACGGTTTTCTTATAATTACAAAAGGCGAAGTTTTCTTTTTTACCAGTTTTTGTGAATTGGGAGAGGCGGAGGCGCAAATCTCCGCGGCCGAAATAAAGGAAAGAAAAAGAGGCGATTGGGACTTTTTGAAAAGTTTTTTAAAAAGAAAAAAAATAAAAAAAATCGGTTTTGAGGAAAGGTATTTCTCTCTTGCCAATTTCAAACTGATAAAAGGCTTTTTTTTGGATTGCCAGTTTCGAAAAACCTCCGATTTAATTGAAAGATTTCGGGCGGTTAAAAGTTCGGAAGAATTAAAAAGGATTGAAGGAGCTATTATCGTTACCGAGAAGATTTTTGCCGGGGTTAAAAAAAATCTCAAGCCTGGTTTAACTGAGCTTGATATCCTTAAATATTTAAGCATCTATATTGCCAGGGAAGGAATAAGGCCTGCTTTTACGCCGATAGTTGCCTTTGGCTCTCATAGCGCCTTCCCTCATGCCCTCGCCGGTAAACGCCGCCTTAAAAAAGGGGATATTGTTCTAATTGATATGGGTGTAGACATAAACGGTTATAAATCCGATTTAACCCGCACCTTTATTTTCGGCCGGTTGAAACCAAAGCAGGAAAAGGTTTACAATTTAGTCAGGGAAGCGCAGGATTATCTTTTTCGGTTGATTAAGCCTGGGATATCGGTTAAGGATGTGGAAAACTGTGCCCATCGATTTTTTGCTAAAAAAGGCTGGGGGAAGTTTTTCCCTCATTCGATCGGACATGGTATAGGGCTTGAGGTGCATGAAAGCCCCTTTTTTTCAAGAAAAAGCAAAGAAAAATTACTTCCCGGCATGATTTTTACCCTGGAGCCGGCGCTTTATCTTCCTGGCTGGGGTGGGGTACGCATTGAAGATATGTTTCTTGTCACACAAAAAAAATGTAAAAACTTAAGCGACTTTTCTAAAGACCCTTCAATAAATTAGGTAGAGCCGATGATTACTCCAAATAGTTTTAAACGCGGCATGGTCATTGAAATAGATAAAGGTTTCTTTGAAATTCTCGAGGTTTTCTGGGTCAAACCGGGAAAGGGAGGGGCTTTTGCCCGGACAAAGGTTAAAAATTTGCAAACCGGTTCGATTACCGAAAAGATGTTTCGAAGCGAACAAAAAGTTTCTCAGATTTCGATTAACACCGTTTCCATTGAATATCTTTACCGATTGGATAACCTCTATCACTTTATGGATTTTCAGACAAGCGAGGAATATGTGTTAACGGAAGACCATCTGGGTGATAAAACCCATTTTTTAGTGGAGAACCAAAAAGTTGCCGCTAAAATTCATCAGGGGTCAATACTTGATATCGAACTGCCGGCTTCAGTAACTTTAGCCGTAACCCAAACTGAACCGGGTTTAAAAGGCGACCGGGTTTCGGGAGCGACCAAAGGGGCGGTGCTGGAAACTGGTTTTGAAATTCAGGTTCCTTTATTTGTGAAAACCGGCGACAAAATTAAAGTTGATACTCGCAGCGGAAAATATCTCAGTCGCGCGTAATTGGAATTTAAAGATTAGTTATGCCCTTGATATCAAAACGGGAGGAATAGACCTATGGACCCTAAAGACAAAAGAGAGATTGAAGAAATTATTGCCCTTTTTGAAGCTTCCAGCCTGAGTGAGCTTGAAGTAGAAAAGGAAGGAATAAGGGTGCGTCTCAAAAAAGAGATTTCGGCGTCTTCTTCGGTTCCCGCCGCGCCGGTAACGAAACTGCCTTCGGAAAAAGAAGAAAAAAAGGAGGAGATGGATGCCGGGTTAATTCCGATTAAGACGCCGATGGTAGGTACTTTTTACCGGTCTTCTTCCCCTGAGTCTCCTCCTTTCGTTGAGGAGGGTGAGGTCATTGAAACCGAACAGGTAGTTTGTATTATTGAAGCGATGAAATTGATGAACGAGATTAAATCGGAAGTAAAGGGGAAGATTGTAAAAATTTTAGTTGAAGACGGCCATCCTGTAGAGTACGGCCAGACTTTATTTTTAATCAAGAAGGAATAAATGTTCAGTAAAGTCCTTATCGCTAACCGAGGCGAGATAGCTCTTAGGATAATCCGGGCCTGCCGGGAGTTAGGCATTGCCACGGTAGCTGTTTATTCTGAAGCCGACGCCAATTCTCTTCATGTCCGTTATGCCGAAGAAAGTGTTTGTATTGGGCCTTCTCCCTCAAGCAGCAGCTATTTATCTATTCCCAACATAATCAGCGCGGCTGAAGTAATGGATGTTGAAGCCATTCATCCGGGATACGGTTTTTTAGCCGAGAACGCTCATTTTGCCGAAATTTGCGAATCGTGCGGCATTAAATTTATCGGTCCGGCGCCGGAGAATGTCCGTCTCATGGGTGACAAGATTGAAGCAAGAAAATTGATGAAGAAAACGGGCGTTCCGGTTATTCCCGGAAGTGAAGGGATAGTGAAAAATAAAGAAGAGGCCTTAGCCATAGCCAAGAGAATTGGTTATCCGGTAATGATTAAAGCCTCATCCGGCGGAGGAGGCAAGGGGATGCGCATTGCCCATAATGATGTAAGTTTGGCGAATGCTTTTTTAACCGCCCGGGCCGAAGCTGAGGCAGCCTTTGACAATTCTGACGTTTACCTGGAAAAGTGCATCCAGGAGCCGCGTCACATAGAATTCCAGATTTTAGCCGATAAGCATGGGCATTTTATTCATCTGGGTGAACGGGAATGCACTATTCAGCGCCGCTATCAAAAGTTAATAGAAGAAGCTCCTTCCTCGGTTATAGACAAAAAATTGAGAAAGAGAATGGGCGAGGCGGCTTTGCGGGCGGCGAAAGCGATAAAATACGAAAGCGCCGGGACAGTCGAGTTTTTATTGGATAGAGAAGGCCGGTTTTATTTTATGGAAATGAATACCCGCATCCAGGTTGAACATCCCGTAACGGAAATAATTACTGGAGTGGACTTGGTTAAAGAACAGATTCGTATTGCCCAGGACGAAAAACTAAGATATCATCAAGACCAGATCAGGTTAACCGGCTGGGCGATTGAATGCCGGATTAATGCGGAAGACCCCGAAAATGATTTTCTTCCCAGTCCGGGGAAGATAAAAACCTGCCAGCTTCCGGGCGGCCCGGGAATTCGTGTCGATACGCATATTTATCCGTCTTACACGGTTCTTCCTTTTTACGATTCTCTCTTGGCAAAAATTATTGCGTATGGGTCGAATAGAGAAGAGGCGATTGCCCGTATGCAAAGAGCCTTGTCGGAATGTGACATTAGCGGAGTTAAAACAACCGTTCCTTTTCATATTTCCGTTTTGAATAATCCGCTTTTTATTCGCGGGAAGATTTCTACCGGTTTCGTTGACCGGGTTTGGACGGCCAGGGTTAAATCAGAGGAGGCATAAATGATGGAAGAGGCATCCAGCTTTGGAAAAGTAAAAATTCATAATGAAGTAGTCGGGATTATTGCCGGGGTGGCGGCAATGGAAATTGCGGGGGTAGCCGGAATGAGCCGGGGGCTGGTTAGCGGCTTAAGCGAGTTATTAGGGCGCAAGGATTTAGACAAGGGAATCAAAGTTCAAATAAAAGGTAAAGAGGCGATTCTTACCTTGAATGTTATCATAAGATACGGCGCGAAAATCCCGGAGGTTTCTTATCAAATCCAGGAAAATGTTAAAAAGACGGTGGAAAAAATGACGGGTTTGACTGTAACTGATGTTACCGTCAATATTCAGGGAATAGATATGCCCAAAAAAATTAACAATTCAGAAAGGAGTTAAACGATGAAAAAGCTATGGCAGGAAATTAAAACTTTATTTCAGTTTCTGATTTTCATGAGTTTGGGATTTTATTTTATTGCCGCGTTTTATCTGCAGTTGAATAATTTTCTTTGGCCGCTGGAGCAGCTATATGGTTCGCCCCGCGGACGTTTAATTTCACTGCTGATTGGCGGCATGTTTATAATATTCAGCTTGCTCTTGCTTTTTGTCCGGTCGAAGGCAAGCGCTGAAGAAAAAGCCATTAGTTTCGATAATCCTGTCGGCAAGGTAAAAATCTCTCTTTCGGCAATCGAAGATTTTATCCAAAAGATTGCCCTGCAGGTTTCCGGCATCCACGAGATAAAACCGCGGGCAATCGCCAAGAAAAACAAACTCCAGATAGAAAATAAAGTTGTCATCTGGGGCAGCGAAAATTTGTTAAATATCAGCAATAAAGCCCAGGAAGCCATTCAGTCGTATCTTCAGGAGATATTGGGAGGGGAAGAGAAGGTCGAAATTAATATGCATATTGTCAAGGTGCTTCAGGATGCCACTAAATTAAAAACAGAGTCTTCAGTAGAAGCTTTGCCGGAGTAAACTATGGAACCCAAAAACTATATTGAGTTTTGTTTGGACGAACGAATTAAAAAATTTACTGAATTGCGCCGGGATAAAAACCTTTCCTCCAGGATTATTCGGAGTGTTGAACTAATCTGCCAGGCTTATCGAAAGCAGAAAAAGGTTTTATTCTTTGGTAACGGCGGAAGCGCTTCGCAGGCGGAACATTTTGCCGCTGAACTAATCGGCCGTTTTCGGAAGGAAAGGGAGCCTCTTAAGGCCATAGCCTTAACGGCTAATACGGCTGTTTTAACGGCCGTTGGCAATGACTATAATTTTGAGCAAATTTTTTCTAGGCAATTAGAAGCCCTGGCCGATGAAGGCGATATTGCCATTGGAATTTCGACCAGCGGAAATTCGCCGAATGTGATTGTTGGGATTAAAGCGGCTAAAAGGCGCCGGGCGAAGACGATTGGGCTTACCGGCGGGAAAAAGAATGAATTGGAAAATCTGGCAGACATAAATATTGCCGTGCCTTCGGATTCGACGCCGGAAATACAGGAAGGCCATCTATTTATCGGGCATTTAATCTGTGATTTAGTTGAGCAAACTATCTTCGGCTGAAACGAATGAAGAAAATATTCCCGTTAAAAGACTTAAAATTTAAAATCAGCAGGCTTAAAAGGCAAAAGAAGAAGATAGTTTTTACCAACGGCTGTTTTGATATAATTCATAACGGCCATGTCCGCGTTCTAAAAAAAGCTAAATCTTTTGGAGATATTTTGGTCGTAGCGATAAACGACGACCGGTCGGTTCGAAGACTAAAAGGGGAAAATCGTCCCATTTTTCCTTTAAGGGAACGGGCCGGGGTTTTAGCCTCCTTTGAATATGTAGATTATATCGTCTCTTTCAGCCAGCCGACGCCAATAAAGGTCATTAAAGCCCTTAGGCCCGATATTTTGGTTAAGGGAGGCGATTATCGGGATAAGGACATTGTTGGCAGCCTCTTTATTAAAGAATCTGGCGGGAGTGTAAAAAGGGTACCGATTTATAAAAATTATTCATCCAGCCGGATTCTCAAGGAAATTACCCGGCTTTTTTAAGAGTTTATGGATTTTCGTTTATATGTAGTTTTAGACCGGCAATATCTCGATAAAAATCCGGAGTTGCTTATTCAGGAAATAATTGAAGGCGGCTGTTCTCTTCTTCAATATCGCGATAAAACCGGTTCGAAAGAGGATTTTTCCGATTTAGCCGGGAGATTATATCGAATTGCCAGAAGGAGAAATATCCCTTTTATCATTAATGACCGGGTAGATATTGCTAAAGGCTTGGGTGTGGAGGGGGTGCATTTAGGAAAAGGTGATTGCCCGGTAAAAGAGGCCCGATTGCTTCTTGGAGGGGAAAAAATTATAGGGAGATCGGTCCATAATTTGGAAGAAGCTAAGGAAGCCGAAAAAGAGGGGGCAGATTACCTTGGAATTGGGCCGGTTTTTTCCAGTTCGACCAAGAGTGACAATCGTCCTTCAATTTCGAGGGAATTATTAAAAGAGATAGCCGAAAAAACCAAGATTCCGGTGGTTGCTATCGGCGGGATAAAGGCGGATAATATCGAAGAGCTCCTGAATTTTGGCATTAAAAACTTTGCCATATCGGCCGACATCCTTTTAGCCCCCGACCCAAAAAAACAGGTAGAAATTATAAAGGAAAAATTAAAAACGAGAGAACGGGATAACGAAAAATGACACAATTAGAAAAAGCCAAAAAAGGCGTAGCGACTCGCGAGATGAAAGAGGTGGCTAAATACGAAGGGCTGCCGGTGGCGTATATCCTCAAAAACATCAAAGAGGGAAAGATTGTTATTCCCAGCAATCTTTCTCGTCGGCCCGAAAGAGTATTTGGCATTGGCAAAGGCCTCAAGACTAAGATTAACACTAATCTTGGCACTTCGCCGGAATCGAACATTCTTGCTTTAGAATTGTCAAAAACGAAATTAGCCATTGCCAAAGGGACTCATACGATTATGGATTTAAGCATCGGTGGAGACCTGGATAAAATCCGCCGGAAGATTTTAGAAAAATGTTGTATCCCTTTGGGCACCGTGCCTATCTATCAAACAGTTGTAGAGACAATGAGAAGCAAAAGAGATTTAAGTAAAATGAGCGTGAAAGATATTTTTTCGACTATTGAAAAGCAGGCCAAGGACGGGGTAGATTTTATGACAATTCATGCCGGGGTAACTAAAACATCGCTTGAGCGCTTAAAGAGTGGAAAGCGTTTAACCTCTGTTGTTAGCCGGGGCGGTTCTTTTTTAAGCCAGTGGATACTTAAGAACAAAAAGGAAAACCCCCTTTATGAATATTTTGATGATTTGCTTCAAATTGCCAGGAAGTATGATATTACCCTGAGTTTAGGTGATGGTTTGCGGCCCGGCTCTTTAGCTGATGCTACCGACCGCCCCCAGATTCAGGAACTGATAATTCTGGGTGAATTGGCTGTTCGCGCGCGGGAGAAAAATGTTCAGGTGATGATTGAAGGTCCCGGCCATCTTCCTTTGAACCAGGTGGAAGCCAACGTGCTTTTAGAAAAATCTCTTTGCCAGGAGGCTCCTTTTTACGTTTTAGGCCCGATAGTTACGGATGTGGCTCCTGGATATGACCATTTGACTGCCGCTATCGGAGGAGCGGTCGCCGGAGCCGCCGGAGCCGATTTTCTCTGTTATGTCACACCCTCGGAGCATCTTCGCCTGCCGACACTTGATGATGTTGTTGAAGGGGTTATTGCTTCCCGCATTGCCGCCCATGTTGCTGATATTTCGAAAGGGGTTAAAGGAGCGCTTGAATGGGATAATCGAATGGGCAAGATGAGAGGAGAGAGAAAGTGGAAAGAACAGATAGAACTGGCCGTTAATCCGGATAGAGCCAGAAAATTAAGGATGAAAAGCAATCCGAAAGTATCGGATGTTTGCACCATGTGCGGAAAGTATTGTTCTTTAAAGGGGGTGGAAAGATGGCTATCTTAGTAGTTGGCTCTATTGCTCTCGATTCCGTAAAAACCCCTTTTGGCCGGGTGAAGGAGGTTTTAGGGGGGTCGGCGACATATTCTTCCTATGCCGCCAGTTTCTTTAATCCTTCGTATTTAGTCGGAGTAGTCGGCAATGATTTTCCCGAGGAGCACCTGAATTTACTGCGGGAGAAATCGATTAATCTTAAAGGGATACAGATTAAAGAAGGCAAAACCTTTCGTTGGAAAGGTTCTTACGATTTCGATTTAAATGCGGCAAATACGATTTCGACGGATTTAAATGTTTTCGAAAACTTTCATCCGCAGATACCCGCGGAATATTGCCATCTTAAATATGTTTTTTTGGCAAACATCGACCCTGAACTTCAATTGGAAGTGCTAAAGCAGGTAAAAAATCCTAAATTGGTTATTGGCGACACGATGAATTTTTGGATTGAACATAAAAAAGAAATTCTGCTGGAGGTGTTAAAGAAGATAAATGTCTTGGTTTTGAATGATTCGGAAGCCAGAGAATTGACCAAGGAGCCGAATTTAATAAAAGCGGGAAGGAAACTTCTTTGTTTAGGCCCGGAATATATAATTATTAAAAAAGGGGAGCATGGAGCCATATTGCTTTCCCAATCGACCTATTTTGCTACCCCGGCTTATCCTTTAGAAAGTCTTTACGACCCAACCGGAGCGGGGGACACCTTTGCCGGCGGATTTCTTGGTTATTTAGCCGGCGTTAAAAAAATTGACGAGAGCCAGCTAAAAAAAGCCGTTGTTTACGGCAGTGTCATGGCTTCTTTTACCGTGGAGGATTTTAGTCTTAATCGTTTAAGAAAATTAAGTAAGGACGAGATTACCAGGCGATATATCGAATTTATCGGTATTTCTCATTTCGAAGATTTTAAGCTAAATGTGTGAAGCAAAACCTATAGGATTTTGAAGAAAAATTATCCAGGGAAGCGGGATTAACTCAGTGGTAGAGTGCAACCTTCCCAAGGTTGAAGTCACGGGTTCGAATCCCGTATCCCGCTCCAGAATAGCTCATGGCTGCTGGCCATTGGTTCAAAAAGTTAAGGTATATTGACTATGAGCCACGAGCTATGAGCGAACAGCGAAATTTGGAGAGGTGCCGGAGCGGCCTATCGGAGCTGCCTGCTAAGCAGTTGAGCCTTTTTTGGCTCCCAGGGTTCGAATCCCTGCCTCTCCGCCATTCTGCTTTGCTCAAAGTTTTTCAGCTTTGAGCTTCGGAGAAATTGGCGAAGCAGAATGCTCCTGCGAAGCCCTACTGGAGTTTTTGTGTTGAAGGGCGAAGCAGAGCAGGACAATTATGGATATGCATATAGTTTACATACTTATCAGCAAAACATATCCAGACAGAATTTATATTGGCTTGACTGAAGATATTTCTCGTCGAGTGGATGAACATAATGCTGATAAGTCATATTATAGCCGTAAATATGGGCCTTGGGAATTAGTCACATACATAACTTTCAGCCAGAAGAAAAAAGCTGTTGAATTTGAGCGATACTTAAAATCAGGATCAGGATTTGCGTTTTTAAAAAAGCGGTTTATCTAAAGTGCCAGTCTTTAGAATGAACCCTCCGACGAGGAGGGAAGGAAAAATTGCCAATGCATTAAATGTTGGCGTTGATGATTTAATGAAATAGTTATGGCAAATAAAAATCTTACCAAAGTCGAAAGTGGTGTTGTTAAAAAGCCAAGCGTGCAAACTATGGCAAAGATTGCCAAAGCCCTCGGCGTTTCGCTTGATGATTTAATAAAATAGATTTATGGCGAATAATAAAAATTACAAAGGTTCATTGCGGCTGGATTGGATAAATAAAGACCTTTCCCTTTATTACGAAATTGATGAAAAACAAGGAAAAGGCGTTCGTCCTGTTTGGGTACCGAAAAATGACATTCGCGTTGCCGAGCCGCGCATTTTAAAATTC
Source organism: uncultured bacterium (assembly GCA_964506785.1). Classification (GTDB taxonomy): domain Bacteria; phylum CAZDME01; class JAYEMH01; order JAYEMH01; family JAYEMH01; genus CAZDME01. The sequence continues at coordinate 21,512 of CAZDME010000018.1, forward strand.
GCTAAAAACTATGGCGACCCTACAAGTGAAAACATGCTTATCAAAGGCGACAATCTTTTAGTATTGCGAAGTTTAGTTGAGATGTTTAAGGGCAAACCCGATAAAGAAAAAATTAAATGTATCTACATTGATCCGCCGTTTAATACTGGAAATGCTTTTGAAAGATATGATGACAATCTTAAACATTCTGAATGGTTGACTATGATGAGAGACCGCTTATTCTTGTTGCGAAAGCTGATGAGAAAAGATGGAGTATTTTTT
>CAZDME010000019.1:0-21086 GCA_964506785.1 uncultured bacterium
CATACAAACGAGGAGCAATAAAAACATTATATTTAGAAAGAAAATCAAAATATTTTATTCCCAGATAAGGTAAAAACTTATTAAACGGTTTTGAAAGATAAAGGGCCGACTGCCATTGATGAACGTTCTGGTCGTCTTTAAAATTGGCGGAATGGACTCCGCTCCAAAATTTCTGGTTCACTGCCCAATCCTGAATCTTATATTTCCGTCCGGTATTATCCCGGGTAGTACGTTCAGCGGCATCGGTCTTAAACCAAAGGTAGGATAAACTCATACCTATTTTCCAATCATCTTTAAATTCTATAAGACTGGCTCTTATTCCTCCGCCGAGAGCAACCCCCCAATCACTTTCAAGATCGGTCCGGCTAACCTTGGCTCCATCCTGATACCAATCCAGCTGCCAGTCGGCAAAGGCGCCGCCAACTTTAAAAAAAATATCGAAATTGTCACGGAAACTATAAGCGGTAGCGGCCAAAGGAAGATAAATTTCCCCTTCTACCCCTCTGACATCTTCCCCGCTGGTCAAACCTCCCTGGCTAATAATGCCGCCGCTGGCGTTACAGCGGGTATAAGAGAACTCCTCCAGCTTACCTTCCGGGCGAGTATAATCCGCTTCAAAAGTAGTCGTAAAAGTCCCTTTGGCCTGAGGCGATATCGGATTTCCGGCGGGTAAAGCGTCCAGGGAAGGAATAAAAAAAAGTGAAATTAAACTCAAGGAAATTAAAGCTGGGAAAAATCTCATCCTTCACCTCCGGGAATAGTTTTAAAAGGCAGACTAAATTTTAGAAATTGATTTTAAAACCGGCGTTCAAAGCCGTTTCGTCGATAAATCTCCCTTCCAGGTTTAAAGAAATATTTTCCTTCCATTGATAATCACAACCGAGGAATATACCGACGATATCTTTGCTGTTCGCCCTTGTCGTATGTATTGTCCCGTGGTCATCAATTTCCAATTTACATTCGCAATCCGAATATTTAACCCCGAGGTAAGGAGTAAATTGTGGAAGACTATAAGAAACACCCAAACTGCCTTGCCATTCTCGATATCTAAATTCCCTCTTGATAACACCGCTTACATCTGCGCCTGATTTTTTGACCGTTTCCACCCCGGGAGCATAATCGCGGTAATCCCCCCCCAGGCTAACCCGTAAAATACCATCGCCGTATTTTTCGGTCTCATAAAGAAGCAATTTAAAACCAGAACCCCAGGCGACAGCCGGGTCTGTCTCTAAAGTATAATCATTAACCGTCCACTCATCGATTTCCAAATCGGCAGTCCCTATTAATCCGTAAATATCTATCTTTTCAACCAATTTTATACTCACTTTACCAAAATACCATTGCCCTTTGATTACGGCATTATCGCCCGATAGGTCAAAATCCCGGTCAAACAGAAAATCAACCATAGCTTCTGCCTTAATTGGATAAGTGCCGTTAAGAAGCACCGGATCGGCTGGATTCCCTGCCGGCGCCGCTTGAGCGGAAACCGTTGTCGCCAAAAGCAATCCAAAAACCGCTAAAAATAAAAACACCCTCATCATTCCCTCCCCCTTGCCTAGAATTTTTGCCGCTTTGTTTTTTGCCTTCTATATTATATTGTATAAAAACTCCGCCTGTCAAGGAGATAAAATAATGCCGAAAAAACAAAAAGGCAGGGGTAATATTCTCACCCCTGCCTGCAAACCCCGTTAGAAAGTTTAAAAGGCACTTCAAACTTTGCCTGCTTAATCCTTTTTTGATATTAACTCATCTCATCTAAAGGATTAAAGGGTTCTTTCTAACGGGGCAAATAGAAAATTGGACTGTCTTAGAAATTAATCTTCAGGCCAACATTCACAGCTGTTTCGTCGATAAACCTTCCTTCCAGATTCAAAGCAATGTTTTCCGCAAACAGATAATCGGCTCCGACGAATACCCCAACTACATTATCACTGTTGATACTGAGAGTATCCAAAGTACCTATATTTGTTCCACTTATCTCAAGGTTAACATCTGAATATTTTACGCCAACATAAGGGGTAATCTTGTCTAAAGTGTAGGAAAGTCCTAAGCTGGCTCCCCACTCGGCAAAGTCAACTTCCCCAGAAGAACTTGTGCTCCCGGAGATAGTATCAATATCCGGTTTATAAGCTCGGTAGTTGCCATCTACGCTAACCCGTAAAATACCGTCACCGTATTCCTCGGTTTCGTAGAGAAGCACCTTGGCCCCAAGGCCCCAAGCAACGCCGTATTCTGACTCTATATCATAAACGCTGCTCGTCAATTTTTTCGGCTCTAAATTAGCTGTCCCGAGAAGACCGTAAACGTCTATTTTTTCGATTAAGGTAACACCTACCTTGGCCAAATACCATTGGGCTTCAATCTCACTACCTTGGTCCAATTCTCTCTCAAAAACAATGTCAGCTATGGCTTCGCCCTTGATTGGATAGGTGCCGACGAGAAGAACCGGGTCAGCTGGATTACCGGCAGGTGCCGCCTGACTGAGAGCTGGCATAATCAGAATTAAACTCAAAACAGTTAAAAATAAAATTTTCCTCATTTCTTCACCCCCTTTCTACCAAAACTAAGTTTTCAGCATTTTCTAATTCGCTAACTTGGTCTATTATATTAAACTGTGCCGGGCTTGTCAAGGAAATAAAAGGGTAAAATAAAAATCCTCATTTTTTATTTAACCGGGCTTCCCGCGGCAACCGCTCTATCAGGAGCCAGCAAGGAAATTCCCTTTTCATCTTGCGCCGCCAAAAGCATACCCTGGCTTTCAACCCCTCGAATAATTGCCGGCTCTAAATTGTCGATTATTACAAACTGCTTCCCTAAAAGCGACTCTTTTTCATAAAAAGCCTTAATACCGGCGACCAGCTGTTTCTCCCCGCTTCCGGTATTTACCTTGAGCACTAAAAGTCTATCCGCTTGAGGATGCGGATTTACCTCAAGCACTTCGGCAACTTTTAAATCCATTTTCTTGAATTCTTCTAAGCTTATCATCGTTTAACCCTCCATTTATAATTTATAAGAAAGACGAATATCCGATAACCTATCCCTTCAATTCTTTTTTTAAGGATTCAAGTAAAGTTTCCGCCTTACCCTTGTCTTTAGTCTCGCCCATAATTCTGATGACCGGCTCGGTATTAGAAGGGCGGACCAGCCACCAGAAGTTTTCCCCTTCTACTCTAATACCGTCAGAAAAACTAACTTTACAGTTTTTCGTCCTCTTTTTAATCAATTTCTTAAAAACCGAAAAAATCCCTTTACTCTTGGCGGAAGAAACTTCTATCTTATCATTAAAACGATGGTATCTCGGGATTGCATCCCTCAACTTAGAAATGGTTTGATTGCTGGAAGCTAATAATTCTAAAATCAAACCCATACCCACTAAGCTGTCTCTTGCCCAGTTAATTGAGGGGCAAATAACCCCGCCGTTTCCCTCTCCCCCAAACAAAGCACCAATTTCCTTCATCTTTCGAACTACGTTTACCTCGCCAACCTTAGTACGCCAAACTTTCCAATTGGTTCCCCGGGCAACATCATCAATCATCCGCGTAGTTGCCAAATTAATGACTATTGCCGGTTTTCTTTTAAAAGCGGTCTGGCTGAATTTCTTCATCCATGCTTTAAAGGCTAAAGGCAGGGTGTATTCCTCTCCGATAGGAATACCTCTCTCGGAAACAAGCGCCAGTCTGTCGGCGTCAGGGTCTTGAGCGAAACCTAAATCCAAATGACGTTTTTTTACTAATCGAGAAAGATTTTTCAGGTTTCGTGATAAGGGCTCGGGTGGACGGCCAAATCGGCCGTCAGGGGTTTCATTGATAGAAAAAACCCGGCAATTCAATTTTTCCAAAAATTTCCTGGTAATTACCGCCCCGGCTCCATTAACCGGGTCAATACCCACTTTAAATTTCCGTTTTTTAATTAATTCCCCGTCAAGATGCTGAATTACTGACTGGATATGAGAATCAAGGGCCTTAATCCCGCAGCTTTTTGCGGTTTTGGCGGAAAACTTTTTCTCCGAAACCAGCGCTTTATACTGAAACTTGGATTTATTTTTTTTAAAGCTGCATAGAAACTTTCTAAACTGCTGGGGATTTAGAAAGAAGCCTTTAGAATTGATAAATTTCAAACCATTCCAGCCTTCGGGATTATGGCTGGCCGTAATCATTATCCCGCCGCCCGCCTTCATTTTTTTTACCAATAGAAGAAGGGCCGGGGTCGGAATAATTCCAAAATCAATTGCTTCCCGGCCGCTTTTTGTTACCGCTTCGATTAGCACGCGGGAAAATTTTTTACCCGATGGGCGAGTATCCCGGCCAATTAAAATTTTCCCCTTATATAATCCGGCAAAGGCCAATCCCAAATTAAAAACGGCCTCATCAGAAAGCGTTTCCCCGACAATGCCGCGGATACCCGAAAGCCCTGCTTTAAAGTCTTCCATGAAAGGTTTCTTTCATCCGTTCCGGCTTGGTCAAAGTAAAAATTTTCCTGAATAAGTTTTTTTCCCTGATAGAAAACTTCCCCCCCCGGCGAGCCATTACCCGCTGGGCAACCTCAAAAAATTTCTCTAATCTATAAGTAGAGAAGTCGCCTTTTTCTCCCCAGGAAAAAGAGGGAACAAATTTAGGATGAAAATTGCTGCCGAAAAGATTACAACTTACCCCAACGACTGTTCCGGTGTTAAATATAGTATTAATGCCCGATTTAGAATGGTCTCCCATAAAAAGACCGACAAAAGTCAGCCCCGTATTAATAAATTGGCCGTCAATAAAAGCCTTAACCGGGCCATAATTGTTCTTTAAATCGCTGTTAGTAGTACCGGACCCAAGGTTAATCCAACTGCCCAAATAAGAATGTCCAATAAATCCATCATGCTGTTTATTGCTGAAATCGCAAATGATTGATTCTTCAACTTCTCCGCCAACTTTACATACCTTGCCGATTGTTGTCCCCGGATAAATCTTCGCTCCTATCTTTAAGATACTCCCCTTGCCTATATAGGCGGGGCCGATTATGGTTACCTGAGGAAAAATCTTTGCCCCCTCTTCAATAATCACTGGTCCGGTTTGCGCATCTACCACCACTCCTGGGCTAATTTTTACCCGGCGGTTAACAAAGGTGTTTCCCTTATTGAGCAAATGTACCCCGTCGGGAATTTCAGTTAAGCATTTTCCTAATTTAGCCGATTTCAAAGCATCTTTTTTGAGCCATGTTTCATTCTGGTTAACTATCTCCCAGGGATAGCTAACTAAAGAAACCTCCTGGTTTAATCTAATTTTCGGCATGTCATGGCTAAACTGCTTAAGTTTAAAAGAAAGTTTCATTGGTTCTTTTTTAAAAATTGATTTGGCTTCTTTAAGCTTTTCTGCCCCCAGCCGTATAGCCACCACTTCTTTATCTTTCAGAAAAACTGTTTCTTTCCCTGCGTTCTTAGATAAAAGAAGCGAAAAACCTTTCTCTGGCAGAATACGTCCATTAATAAAAAGATAATTTTCGCCAGCCAAGCGGTTGATGGGAACCTTAGGTAAAAAACTTTTTAACACTGGGGCCAGATAGCTTCGGCAATGAAGGCTAATTTTTGCCTGAGGGAAAGAGTTGCTTATTTTATGCCTCAGGGTGGTATAACCACAAACCAAATCATAAACAGGGCGGGTATAAACAAGCGGCAAGAAATTAACAAATTTTTCATCTTCGAATATGCAAATGTTAGACATTATTACCTCCTTTTAAATCACCCTGTTACCTACCACCTATTACCTATTTCACCTACAACCTACTACCCACCACCTATTACCTAGAACCTATTACCTTCTACCTTCAAATCTCTACCCAAACATCCCGGTTAAACCCTTCTTTCACTGTCCCATAAGCAACCTTAACTTTCCCTTGATTGGCATCGCTGTAGCGGGCAGTAAATTGAGCTGCCTCCTTAATAGAAGAGAGATCTTTATTTCCCCTTAAAATAGTAATCGGTCCGGGAGAACCTTTCACTTCAAACACAAGGTCTTCCCCCTCAGTCAATTCCAAAAGGGATTTATTTTCGACTCTATTCCGGCCGACTATAATTTTTCCATCCAGGGAAGTGCGAAAATGCCGGCCCAACTTCAATAAAATCATATCATTGATTCTATCTTCCCCATGATTTAAAGCATCATGTAATCGGCCGGCAAAAGCCGGATCGGTAAGTAAACATCCTCCCGCCGGAGCGCCATGGCGCTTTAAATTAAATTCTTTTGCCAAAGTCAGCTGAAGCTTCCGCGATCGGCCGGAAATGTCAAAAAGCTCATTACGCTTAACGATCCCTTCCAACTCTGGGACGGTTGGATGAAAAAGTTTAGCTGAAAGAGGGCGCAAAAGGAAACCGGTAGTTCTTGAATCTCTTTCTATTATTTCCAGAGCCCGGCGGTTCTGCGATTTTGGGCGCTCACCTAAAACATCCCCGGTAATAATAAAAGAAGCATCAAATTCTCCTAAAAACTCTTTAGCCCTCTTAAGCATCAAAATATGACAGTCAATACAAGGATTGATATTTTTGCCATAGCCATACTGCGGCTTTTTGACTAACTCTATAATTTCATCAGATATATCAATAATTTCTAACCTGAGATTTATTTCTTGAGCCGCCCGGCGGGCCACTTGGGCAGAAAAAAAAGGGCTGATAAAATTTATGCCGATTATCTCAATCTTCTGTTTTTCTATTATTTTTACCGCTAAAACACTGTCTAATCCGCCAGAAAATAAAGCTAAACATCTTTTTTTCACGATTTCCCCTTAAAGAAAAAAACCGAGAGAAAATCTCTCGGCCCATACCATTAATTGAACATCTATTACTTTTCTGGACGCATGCCAAAACTTTTCCTCCTGAAAATTCGGGTAAACCCGGGGAACTTTCCTTTTTTTTCTCTTTTTTTCCTCTCCTGTTCCTTATCTTTCTCTTTTTCCTTCTCTTTCTCTTTTTCGATAGCCCCTTTATCCTCTTCAGAAAGCTTCTTTCCCTTTACCTTCTTTTCTTCCGATTTCAGCTTTTTTTTAGGTTTGGCTTTTTCAGTTTTTATTACTAATTCCAACAAAACCAATGAAGCATTGTCGCCCAGTCTTGAATTTAATTTATAGATTCTGGTATATCCTCCGGCTCGGTCTTTGAAGCGTGGCCCCAGCACATTAAAAATTTTAGCCAGAAGTTTCTTGTTTGAAATCTGCTTAGCCACTTCTCGCCGAGCCGCAAGAGTTCCAGCTTTGGCAAAACTAATTATTTTTTCAGCTAAACGGGAGATTTCCTTTGCTTTAGCTTCGGTTGTCCTGATACTTTCATACTCCAATAAAGCCGCAGATAGGTTCCGGAAGAGTGCCTTCCGATGATCTTTAGAACGATTGAATTTTTTCCCTCTTTTCAGATGGCGCATAAATTAATCCTTAAGATTTTTTACTTTCGGTTTTCCCGCAGGCATTAAGTCCGGTTTTACATCCTCAGCTAATTTCATTCCGAAAGATAATCCCATATCGCTTAGAATTTTACCGATTTCGTTAAGGGATTTTTTGCCAAAATTTCTATATTTGAGCATTTCTGCTTCTGTCTTTTGGACCATCTCCTGGATAGTGTCGATTTTGGCTGCTCTAAGACAATTAGCCGAACGAACAGATAATTCTAATTCGTTTACACTCATCTTCAATTTTTCTTTGAGTTTTTCTTTCTCTTCGTCGATTTCCTCCCGTACTTCCTCCTGTTCTAACAGCTCCTCAAAATTGATAAATATCGAGAAGTGGTTTTTCAAGAGATAGGCCGCATGGGCCAAAGCATCTTCCGGGCTGATAGTTCCATTGGTCCATATTTCAAGAAGCAGTCGATCGTAATCGGTAATTTTGCCAACTCGAGTATTTTCGATTTCAAAATTTACCTTCTTAACCGGAGTGAATATAGCATCGATTGGAATAACCCCAATTTGACGGGAACTATCTTTATGTTTTTCTATCCCGGCATAACCCCGGCCTACTTGAACCTCCATTTCCATTTCTAATTTTGCCCCTTTGTTCAAAGTAGCGATGTGGAGGTCGGGATTCAAAATCTCTATGGCTTCATCGACGATAATATCTTTAGCCTTAACTTCCTTCTCCCCTTTAGCCTGGATTTTGATAGTCCGCGGCCGGTCACTGTGCATCTTTATTATTAGCTCTTTAAGATTCAAAATAATTTCTGTGACATCCTCCCGTATTCCGGGAATGGTGCTGAATTCATGCATTACCCCGGTAATTTTAACCGAAGTCACCGCCGCCCCCTGGATAGAGGAAAGCAATACCCGCCTGAGACAATTACCGATAGTTATCCCGTAGCCGCGTTCGAACGGCTCAGCGATTAGCTTGCCATAAGTCGGCTCAAGGCTTTCTCCCTCCCAGTTTATCTTTTTGGGCATTTGTAAATCTTTGATTAATCTAACGGCCATTTTTATCCTCCATGTCCTCACACCTTCTTGTGGAACATTTCCACTTAAGGCCTCCGTCAAAATCTCTCTGCGCGAAAAATCCAAACAAATAGGTGTGGAAATGAATTATTTAGAATATAACTCAACAATTAGTTGCTCTTTTATCGGCAAGCCCATTTCTTCCCTGGCAGGGAACCGCAGTACTTCCCCAAGTAAATTTTCTGCATCAACTTGGACCCAAGACGGCATAATTCCCTTTTCTTGCCGCCATTTCAATATTTCCCTAACTCTATCGACAACCTTCCCATTCTGTTTCACCGTGATTTTGTCGCCTTCACGGACTAAAAAGGACGGCATTCGATTCCTTGTTCCGTTAATTAAAAAATGCCCGTGACGAGTAAGCTGGCGTGCCTCCATCCGGGAAGAGGCAAACCCAAGACGATAAACAATATTATCAAATCTTCTTTCCAACAGCAGTAAAAGATTAAACCCGGTCATTCCCTTAAGCTTGGCCGCTCTTTTAAAGTACAGACGGAATTGTTTTTCCATAACTCCGTAGATCCTTTTTACTTTTTGCTTTTCTTTTAACTGCAGCGCATAATCGCTAAGTTTCGTCCTTCGTTTACCGTGTTGGCCTGGCGGATAATTACGTTTTTCCAAACCGCATTTCTCGGTTTGACAGCGTTTCCCTTTCAGGAAAAGCTTCATTCCTGTCCGCCGGCATTCTTTGCACTTTGCTCCAACTATTGCTCTTCCCATATGTACTCCTGTAATTCGTTATCTCGTTTTTTAATATTGTTCACTGTAAAATGTTAGCTGTCCACTGTAACCTGTAAACTGTTAACTATATTAATTAGACCCTCCGTCTTTTAGGAGGCCGGCAGCCATTATGTGGAATGGGGGTAACATCTTTTATCAAGCTTATAGAAAGTCCGGCTGCCTGTAGAGATCTAATCGCCGATTCCCGTCCGGCCCCTGGACCCTTTACATACACCTCAATGTGCTTCAGACCAAAATCCATGGCCTTTTTGGCCGCTGATTCGGCCGCTAATTGTGCTGCAAAAGGAGTTCCTTTGCGGGCTCCTTTAAAACCAATGGCTCCGGCACTAGCCCAAGTCAAAGCATTGCCTTCTTTGTCAGTAATGGTAACCACGGTATTATTAAAAGTTGATTGGATGTGAGCAACACCATGGGTAACGGTCCGGGTAATTTTTTTCTTTCGAGTAGCTTTCTGCTTTTTTATCTGTTTAGCCATTTATTCTTCAATTCTCCTATTTTTCAGTTTTCCCCGCTGTTTTCTGCGCGGATTTTTTACGCATCACCCCAACCGTTTTCTTTGGTCCCTTACGTGTTCGGGCATTAGTTTTAGTACGCTGCCCCCTGACCGGCAATCCTCTGCGATGCCGAATCCCTCGATAACAACCAATGTTTATCAACCTCTTGATGTGGGAATCAACTTCCTGCCGGACATCCCCTTCTACTTTATAATCTTTAGAAATGACCGCGTTTAATTTGCCCAGTTCTTCATCGGTAAGGTTCTTCACTCTGGTATCAGGGTTAATTTGGGCTTTAGCTAAAATTCTAAGGGATTGTGTCCTGCCGACTCCATAGATATAGGTTAAGGCGATTTCAATCCTTTTATCCCTTGGCAAATCTACACCAACAATTCTGGCCATTTCTCCCTCTCTCTATAAAATTTGTCTAGAGTGCATCCCACATTACATAACTAACATGCAAACACACCGTCTATAGTTATGTCCCATGTGTAAAATGTCATCTATTTTGGACCCTCTTTCCATCTTTTCATTACACATTCAAGATTAGACAATTTTTATTATCCCTGCCTCTGCTTATGCCTCGAGTTTGAACAGATAACTCTCAGGATACCTTTTCTCTTAACAATCTTACATTTTTCGCAAATCCGCCTAACCGACGGTTTAACTTTCATTTTATCCCTCAAATAATCATTTACTGCGATAAGTTATTCTTCCTTTAGTCAAATCATAAGGAGAAAGTTCAACCGTCACATTATCTCCAGGAAGGATGCGGATAAAATTCATCCTCATTTTCCCTGAAACATGGGCCAAAACTTTGTGGCCATTTTCTAATTCAACTTTAAACGTGGCATTAGGCAAAGTTTCCCGAACTATCCCCTGAACCTCGATTGCTTCTTCTTTTGGCATCTCGCTTATCCTTCTTTCACCCTTTTATAACAGGTTCATCTTGTTAATATCTTTGGCCCACGGGAAGTAATGGCTACCGTGTGTTCAAAATGAGCCGATAAACTTCCGTCTCTGGTTACCACCGTCCAATTATCCTTCTCTATTTTTACTTCACTTCCGCCAATATTAACCATCGGTTCAATAGCCAAAACCATACCCTCTTTTAACCTTGGCCCTTGACCCGGCGGACCAAAATTGGGTATCGGCGGTTCTTCATGCAGCTCTTTTCCAATACCGTGTCCCACAAACTCTCTGACCACGGAAAACCCATCTCTTTTGGCGAAACATTCTATGGCATATGAAATATCCGAAAGAAACCCGCCATCTCTTGCCTTTTTAATTCCCTTAAACAGAGCCTTTTGAGTAGAGGCAATCAAACGCTTAGCTTCTGGTGTTATTCTGCCTATCCCCTGAGTAAAAGCCAAGTCAGAAAAATACCCTTTATATTTAATCCCGATATCGACGCTGAGAATATCTCCCTCAACTAATTTCCGGGAACCAGGAATAGCATGCACCACCTGATTGTTAAGAGAGGCGCAAATGCTTCCGGGAAATCCCCGATAACCTTTAAAAGCTGGCTCTGCCTGACTCTCCCGAATTAATTCTTCAGCTAATTTATCCAAAAAACCAGTTGTTATCCCGGCTTTAATTTCTTTTTTTAAAACATCCCTAACACCGGCCAGAAGCTTCCCTGCTTGATACATCAGCTCTATCTCTTCCGGTTTCTTTATAGAGATTTGCGCCGTCATAATTTTTCGACACCTTTCGCCCTCTCAGGGCACAAATAACCCCCAACCGCTCTTTTAACTCCCTTTCTTGATTTCATTTAACATTGCAAAGAGTTTAACCTGGGCTTCCTCAAGGGGTAAATCGCCAGGGAAATCAATCAAAATTCCTTTATCCCTATAATATTCGATTAAAGGGTAAGTGTTTTCATTATAAACCTTTAATCTTTTTTTAACTGTCTCTTCCCGATCATCTTCCCGGATATACAGTTCACCCTGACAACGATCACAAATACCTTCTTTTTTGGGCGGCAGATTTTTAATATGGTAATTAGCTCCGCACTTCCGACAGACCCGCCGCCCGGCAAGCCGGCTGATAATCACGTCATCGGGAGTAACGAAATTTATAACTTTTCCGATGGCTCTTTCTTTCCCCAAATAATTATCTAAAATCTCAGCCTGTTTAATCGTCCGGGGGAAACCATCAAGAATAAATCCATCTTTAACCTCTAAGCTATTAAGCCGACGCTTTATAATCTCGATAACCAGGTTATCCGGAACCAACTCACCCTTTTGAATATACGGTCTCACTTTATCGGCCAATGGGTCGCTTTCTCTTAGGATCTGGCGCAAAATATCACCCATAGCCACATGAGATATGCCCAGTTTTTCGCTCAACTGTGCCGCTTGCGTTCCTTTTCCTGCTCCTGGTGGCCCGAAAAAAATTAAATTCTGAATTTTCTGCTCCTCACTATTATATACGCTATTTTGATATTCGATTCTTTTAGTATCTTCCTTTTATTTTACCCTTTTTAATAAACCCTTCATAATGACGCATCATTAGATGCGATTCAATCTGTCGAATCGTATCCAGACTAACGCCAACAACAATCAAAAGCCCGGTCCCGCCAAAAAAACTGGCGATTATATAAGGGATTTTTAAACCGCCATAGATAAGCGTAGGAAACTCCGCGACAACCACCAGATATATTGCTCCAATTAAAGTGATTCGGGCCATGATATGGTCAAAAAATTCAGACGTCGGCCGCCCCGGGCGAATCCCGGGGACAAAACCGCCGTATTTCTTCATATTATCTGAGACATCGGTCGAATTAAAGGTAATCGCCGTATAAAAAAAACAAAAGAAAATAATCAAGGCGGCATTGACCAATAAATAAAACCAGCCGCCGGGATTTAACAGTTCGGCAAACTTCCGCATAAAACCGACCCGGGCAAATTGAGCTAAAGTGGCCGGCATCATCATAATCGAAGAAGCAAAAATTATGGGAATAACACCGGGATGATTAACCCTCAGGGGAATGTAGGTGCTTTGTCCGCCATATATTTTCCTTCCCACAATCCGCCGGGCATACTGGACAGGGATATTACGCTGTCCCTGGCTGAGAATAATTATCGCCATAACTATGCCCACAAACATCGCCGCTAAAAATAACAGCTTGAAGAAACGGATTTCCCCGGCGGCAAAAAGAATTCCTAAATTATGCAAGGCTGGAGGAAATCTTGAAATAATTCCGGCGGTGATAATCAGAGAGATGCCATTGCCGATTCCTCTTTGCGAAATTTGCTCTCCCAGCCACATAATAAAAATAGTCCCGCAGGTTAAAGTAATGACGGTAACCATCCGAAAATGCCAGCCGGGATCGGGGACGACAATAATGCCGTTAAAATTACGGGCGTTCTCTAACCAGAAACTGATACCGAATGATTGAATGACGCTTAAGATTACCGTGGCCAAACGTGTATACTGATTTATCTTGGCTCTTCCAGCCTGTCCTTCTTTAGAAAGTTTTTCCAATTGGGGAATAACTACGGTAAGAAGCTGAAAGATAATCGAGGCACTGATATAGGGCATAATTCCCAGGGCAAAAACCGTCAATCTCCGGAATGAACCTCCGGAAAAAAGGTCCATAATGCCTAAAAGAGTCCCTTGAGCCTGGCTAAAAAATTGACTTAAGGCCGCCCCATCTATGCCCGGTGTAGGGATATGGGCGCCAACACGAAAGACAAAAAGAAGACCGACAGTAAAAAATATTCTTTTCTTAAGCTCTGGAATTTTAAATATACTTTGTACTGCTCCCATAAAAATCCTATTTTATTACTTCCGCCCGGCCGCCTTTTTCTTCAATCTTGTGCCTGGCAGATTTACTTAAGGCATGGGCCTTGATGACCAAGGCTTTTTTTAGCTCTCCTCCGCCTAAAATTTTTATTCTATTTTCCCTTTTTTTAATTAAGCCTTCCTTTATCAACAGCTCGGGCGTAACCACCGTATCTTTTTTAAATTGGTTCAGGCTATATAGATTGACTACCGCGTATTTTCTGCGGAAAATATTGGTAAAACCTCGTTTGGGAATCCGTCTGACTAAAGGCATTTGGCCGCCTTCAAACCCCGGACGTTTTCTCCCTCCGGAACGTGCTTTCTGCCCCTTATGCCCGCGGGTAGAGGTTTTTCCATGCCCGGAACTTGGTCCTCGGCCGACCATTTTCTTCCTTTTTTTTGCCCGGATTGAATATTGCAGTCTATCCAAACCCAAAATCGGCGATACTTTCTCTTTCTTAACTTTATTCTTCTTCGAGGACATCAATCATTTCTCCGGTTCTGCGTCTCTTTTCGACATCTTCTTTCGTTTTTAAACTCTGAAGACCTTGCAAGGTCGCCCGGACAAGGTTTATCGGATTATTACTGCCCATTGATTTAGTTAAAACATCTTTTACTCCGCCTAAATCTAAAACCGGACGGGCCGAACCTCCAGCAATAACCCCGGTCCCCGGGCTAGCCGGGCGGAGAATAATTCTGGACGCCCCAAAACACCCGATGATTTCGTGAGGTATTGTCGTCCCGTCCAAAGAAACAGTAAAAATATGTTTTTTCGCCTGTTGGGTAGCCTTATTAATTGCTTCAGGAACACCATTGGCTTTACCAAAGCCGCAGCCAATTTTACTTTTCCCGTCACCTACCACCACCAAAGCATTAAAACTGAAACGTTTCCCTCCTTTAACTACTTTGGAAACGCGGTTCACGCTAATTACCCGTTCGGCTAACTCTGGTTCTTCAGCAAAAAACGATTCGCCTTGTTGCCTGCCTTTTTTGACTTTTTCCTTTGCCATTAAAACTCCAACCCTCCCTGTCTTGCTTCTTCAGCCAAAGCTTTCACCCGGCCATGATAAGCATAGCCGGCACGATCAAAAACTATTTTTTTAATATTTTTCTTCAAAGCCTTTTCTGCCAGCAGCTTACCGACTGCTTTAGCCGCTTCGATATTGCCGCCGTTTTTAAATTTCTTCTTTACCTCTGCATCCAAACTGGAAAGGGCTAATAAAGTTTTCCCCTCCGCATCGTTAATAATCTGGGTAAAAATATTGTTCAGGCTTCGAAAAATACACAGCCTCGGGCATTGTTTCGTCCCTTTAACCTTTAGCCTTATCCGCTTATGTCTTTTGACTCTTCCAGTTTGTCTATTCTTAATCAAATCGGTTCCTCTTATTTGCCGGCACCAGGCGCCCCGATGCCCACGGCGGCCTTACCTGCTTTTCGCCGGACATGCTCGTTCAAATAACGGATGCCTTTGCCTTTATAAGGCTCCGGCGGGTAAAAATGGCGCACCTCTGCCGCCGTTTCCCCGACTAAGTGTTTATTAAACCCTTTGATGACAATCCGGTTCCCTTTAATAACGGAAATTTCTATCCCTTCAGGGATAGAATATTCTATCGAATGGGAAAACCCTAATTGAAGTTGAAGTTTCCCGCCCTGAGACTGGACTCGAAAACCGACTCCATGAACCTCTAATATTTTTTCAAACCCTTCGGTGACTCCTGTAATTAGATTGGCTAACAGTGCGCGTATCAACCCCTGATAGGCATCAGCCGCTTGCGTTTCTTTCAATTTAACTACACAAAGTTCTTTGCCGTCTTTTACTTCAAGTTTCACTAAAGGTTTGATTTCCTCTTTAACTTTTCCTTTAGGCCCTTCTATTTCGACTGCATCTGCTCCAATGTTAACTTTTACCTTTCCCGGAATAACTACGGGTTTCCGCCCTACTCTAGACACTATACACCTCACCATTCAAGCCCATGCTGAGCAACTTACCACACGTAACAAAGAACTTCACCGCCGACATTTGCCTGGCGGGCTTCTTCATCGGTTAAAATACCCTGCGGAGTTGAAAGAATGGCAACTCCCAATCCTCTCAGGACATAAGGAATGCCTTTCTTCTTTCTGTAAACCCGCAGACTCGGCCGGCTAACTCTTTTCAGTCCGGTAATAACTCTTTTTTTCTCCGGCCCGTAGCGAAAATAAATTTTAAGAACCGGTTTTTTACCGCTTTCGGCAATTTTATAATCTTTTATAAAAGCTTCTTTTTTCAAAATTCGGGCAACACCCAGACGCATCCGGGAAGAAGGCATCTCCAGCTCAACCTTTCGCGCCTGGTGAGCGTTACGGATTCTGGTTAACATGTCAGCAATCGGGTCAGTCATCTTTTATCTCCTTACAGGGATTAACCCAGGTCTCTATTGGGATTTTACCAGCTTGCTTTAATCACTCCGGGGATTTTCCCTTCAGAGGCTAAATTTCTAAAACAAATCCGGCAAAGCCCAAATTTTCGGTAATATCCCCGGGCTCGGCCGCATATAAAACAACGATTTTTCTGTCTGACTTTGAATTTTGGCTTCCGTTTAGATTTTTCGATCATCGCTAATCTAGCCATCAATTAACTCTCCGATTTTTTAAAAGGCATGCCTAAGCGCAACAGCAATTCCTTGACTTCTTCTTTCTTCCTGGAACTGGAAACAATACTGATGTCCATCCCGTTAATCTTAGTTACTTTATCGAAATCTATTTCTGGAAAAACGATTTGTTCACGGACAGCCAATGAGAAATTTCCATTTTTATCGAAGGAAGAATCGCTTACTCCCCGAAAATCCCTGATCCGCGGTAAAACCACGTTTACCAGCCGGTCAAAAAATTCATACATAATTTTTTTTCGCAAAGTTACTTTGCATCCGATAGGAGTCCCTTTTCTTAACTTGAAATTAGAGATGGACTTTTTCGCCCGGGTCATTACCGGGCGCTGTCCGGCAATCATAGCTAATTCCTCCATAGCGGTATCTAAAATTTTGCGATCAGACATTGCTTCTCCGCCACGGCCCATATTGATAACTATTTTTTTAAGTCTGGGCACCTGCCACTGATTGCTATATCCAAATCTTTGCATCATCCCTGGTATTATTTCTTCTCTATATTTCTTCAGCAGTCGCGACATATCGTCCTGTCTCCTAAACAGCTGTGCTTTAGCGTTTCTTCGTTTTTAAGCTTTTACCGGCTCCCCGCATTTCCGGCAATACCTTTCTCTCTTCCCATCGCTTAAAAGCCTTCTTCCGACGCGAGTGGAACGGCTGCAACGGGTACAGAAAATTTGAATATTAGAACAATTCAACGGGATTTCTTTATCGACAATTCCACCTTTTTGCTGCTTGGCGGAAGGACGGAGATGCTTTTTGGCTAAATTTACTCCTTCAACAATAGCCCGATTATTTTTAGGAAAGATTTGAAGGACTTTGCCGACCTTGCCTCTATCTTTCCCGGATATAACCTTGACCATATCGTCTTTTCTAATTTTCATTATTAATACCTATATCAGTTTTTTCTAAACCACTTCAGGAGCCAAAGAAATAATTTTCGTAAATTTTTTTTCTCTTAACTCTCGGGCTACCGGGCCAAAAACACGCGTCCCCTTTGGTTCACCTTGGTCGTTTATAATCACCGCCGCATTACTATCAAACCGAAGATAAGAACCGTCTGGTCTTCTAATCTCCTTATGGGTTCTGACAATGACGGCCTTAACTACTTCTCCCTGTTTAGTCACTCCATCAGGAATCGATTCTCTAACCGAAGCAACAATTATATCCCCAACCCGGGCGTAGCGCTTTTTTGAGCCGCCAAGAACACGGATACAGCGGATTTTTCTAGCCCCGGTATTATCAGCGACATTAAGATAGCTGTGTATCTGAATCATCTTATTCTCTAATCTTCTCCAGCACTTCAACTACCCGCCAGTGCTTATCTTTGCTCAAAGGGCGGGTTTCGGAAATTCTTACTTTATCGCCTAAATGTGCCTTGTTTCCCGAATTATGGGCTTTAAATTTCTTGCTCTTCTTGACCCGCTTCTTGAGAAGAGGATGAACAAACATTCTATCTACCGTAACTACCACCGTTTTTTCCATGCGGTCGCTGGTAACAATACCTACTTTTACTTTCCTTTTTTCCCTTTTTCTTGTCATTTCTTCAATTGTCTTTCTCTGGTTATCGTCTTCATACAGGCAATATCCTTTTTGACGCTTCGAATCTGGCGATGTTTTTTTAATTGACCGCTTCGCACCTGCTGCCGTAAATTATACAATGCGGCTTCTTTCTCCCGGAGTTTTAAATTAATTTCTTCGTCGGTTAAATCGCGAATTTCTGCTGGTTTCACGAGATTTATTCTCCTCTAGAAACAAACCGGGAATGAACTGGAAGTTTATGAGCTGCCAATCTCAGTGATTCGCGGGCCAACTCCTCAGAAAGCCCTTCAATTTCAAAAACTATCCTTCCTGGTTTGACTACTGCCACCCATCCCTCGGGCATCCCTTTTCCTTTACCCATTCTGGTCTCAGCTGGCTTTTTAGTAAAAGATTTATCAGGAAATATTCTAATCCAGAGCTTGCCTCCTTTTTGAATGTGGCGACTGATAGCCACTCGAGCCGCTTCAATTTGCTGGCTGGTAATCCAGGCTGGTTCTAAAGCCTGCAAACCATATGAGCCAAAATGGAGGCGGTTGCCCCGTTTAGCTTTTCCTTTGCGGCGTCCCCGATGAATCTTGCGAAATTTTACTCTTTTGGGCATTAAAACCATTATTAATCACCTTTTTATCTGGCTTCTGGTTTCTTACCTCTATCTTCTTTTTCCTTTTGTTTCTGCTCTTCGTGTGCCTTCTCTTCCTGATAAATCCAGACTTTTACGCCAATCGCTCCATAGTTGGTATGTGATTTCACGCAAGCATATCTAACGTCGGCTCCTAAAGTGTGCAAGGGAATCTTCCCTTGTTTGACACTTTCGCTGCGCGCAATCTCTGACCCGCCTAACCGGCCGGAACATATAATCTTGATACCATCCGCTCCTTGCTGCAGAGCCTGACTCACCGCTTTCTTCATTGCCCGGCGGAAAGGAATTCTTTTCTTAAGTTGCAAAGAAATTCCCTCACCCACCAACTGCGGATCTAATTCTGGTTTATTAATCTCTTGGATATTAATAAAAATCTGCTTATTGGTCATTTTTTGTAATTCGTCGCGGAGACGATCTATATCGCTGCCTTTCTTTCCAATGACAACTCCTGGCCGAGCCGTATGAATGTCAATGCGCATCTTCTTATCTGTTTTTTCAAGAATAATCTTCCCTACTCCAGCAAAAGAAAGGCTATTTTCTATATGCCTTCTAATGTTAACATCCTCTTCTAAAAGAAAATGATGCCGCTTTTTTGCAAACCAACGCGAATCCCAAGCTTTAGTTACAGCAAGCCTAAAACCTCTAGGATTTACTTTTTGTCCCATGAGTCCCCGCCTTTATTTTTAGTCTTTCCCGGATTACAAGATTAACATGCGCTGTCCTTTTTAGATATCGATCCGCCCGGCCCATAGCCCGAGGACGAATCCGCTTCCACCGGACGCCGTCATTAGCCCAGACCCGGGCAATATATAAATCTTTCTCCTCAACCTTTCCTTTTTGCCTGGCGTTAGCAACCGCTGATTTAATTAGTTTAGTGACAACTTTTGAGCTTCGCTGAGGAAGACCTGCTAAAATCTCAAAGGCCCTGGGTACATTTTCCCTTCGGACTGCATTGATAACCAGCCGTACTTTACGCGGAGAAATACGTACAAACCGAACTATCGCCTTTGCCTCTATAGCCTGTTTCGTTTCTGCTTCTCTATTACTTCTGGCCTTTCTTGCCACTTAGTTCTTACTCCTTCGCAAAAAAATCATCCATTCTCTACTTAGGTTTTATCCAGTGACCTCTCTGTATGAGCACTATGCCTTCTAAAAATTCTCGTTTGCGAAAATTCTCCTAAATAATGGCCAACCATATCTTCGCTGACACGAACCGGTACAAATTTATTCCCGTTATGTACGGCAAAAGTATGTCCGATGAATTCAGGCATAATAACGGAGCGCCGGGACCAAGTCTTAATTGGCTTCTTGCTTCTGATACTTCCCGCTTTTTTAACCTTTTCTAAGAGTTTTTCGTCGACAAACGGTCCTTTTTTAAGAGAACGCCCCAATTTTCCCTCCTTTACCCTTTCGTTTTCCTTTTCTTTTTTGGCCTTCTTTTCACGATAAAGTTTGCCGTCCTTTTATTCTGGCGGCTCCTGAATCCATAAGCCGGTTTTCCCCAAGGAGATACCCCTGGCCTTCCGCCGGAAGCTTTCCCCTCGCCGCCGCCTAAAGGATGGTCGATTGGATTCATAGCCACCCCCCTTACCGAAGGCCTGATTCCTAACCAACGGACTCGGCCAGCTTTTCCGTAAGAAATATTTTCATGCTCTATATTTCCTACTTGTCCTATAGTGGCGTGACAATCTAAGTTGAGTAAACGAATTTCTCCAGAGGGCATTTTCACCTGGGCATACTTCCCTTCCTTCGCCATTATTTGGGCCGCCGCTCCGGCCCCGCGAGCCAACTGTCCGCCTTTATTCAACTGTAGTTCGAGGTTATGAATCATTGTTCCCAAAGGTATGTTTCTTAAAGGCAGCACATTCCCTGGATTAATTTCGGCATTATCGCTGGCAATAACTTGATCGTCAACTTTTAATCCCAGAGGAGCTAAAATATAACTCTTTCCACCGTCATTATATTGCAAAAGGGCAACCCGGGCGGATCGATTCGGATCATATTCGATGGCCATTACCTTGGCCGGCATATCGCGTTTATCCCGTTTAAAATCAATCAACCGGTAATGCCGCCGGTGCCCGCCGCCCCGATGGCGGACAGATACCCTTCCCCGGCTATCTCTGCCAGCGTGTCTTCTCAAAGGCTTAAGCAAAGACTTCTCTGGTTTCTTTTTAGTTATATCCTGAAAACTATCAATGTTTTTAAACCGCTGCCCCGGAGTTATTGCCTTATACTGTTTTAATCCCATTTTTTTCCTCTAAATCGGAGGCCGGAAGACAGAACCCGGAAGTCAGAAAAAATCCTTTTTTTATTCTGTTTTCTGTCATCTGTCTTCTGTGCTCTTTTTTTAGTCTAACTAACCTCAATTTTTTCGCCTGGCTTTAAAGTAACAATTGCCTTCTTCCAGCCAGCTGTTTTCCCTTCCTGCCAACGCACCTTTTTTTTCTTCCCTTTCACCTTAAGGGTATTAACCCTGGCGACCTTCACCTTATAGATTTCTTCAACAGCCTTTTTTATCGTCACTTTATTCGCTTGGATAGAAACCTTAAATGCGTATTTATTATACGGGCCTAAATGCGACATTTTTTCGGTTATCACTAATCCTTTTACTACCTGGTATGGGCTTTTCATTTATTTCCTTTAAGGTAGTGGTCTTCGTTTTTTTTAACGGGAGGAGGTTTATCCTTTGAAGCTTTGCTGAAATAAAACAGCCTTTTCTCTAAAGAGTCAAAGGCTCCTTTAGTAAAAACCAGCCGGTCGTTGTATAAAAGATCGAATGTATTATCCTGCAACCATT
>CAZDME010000020.1:0-20791 GCA_964506785.1 uncultured bacterium
ATGTTAGAAGAAGTAATAATCCGCCATTTTCAGAATTTTATAGAAAAAAAGAAAAGGTTGCCTGAGTTATTAGTTATTGACGGCGGCCGCGGCCACCTTAACCGGGCTTTAAATACCTTAGGAAAGATGAAGATAGAAAATATCAGCGTTATCGCTTTAGCTAAGGAGTTTGAATATATTTATCTTCCGGGGAAAATGATGCCTATAAGCCTTCCTTTTAGTTCTTCCGGATTGGCACTTATCCAGCGTTTACGCGATGAAGCCCATCGTTTTGCCCACACATATTTTTTAAAGTTGAGAAAAAAACAGGTTTCTCTTTCAGTCCTCGATGAGATTGCCGGTATCGGCCCCCGCAAAAAAAGGGACCTTTTAAAGTTTTTTGGGTCAATCGAGATGATTAGGAAAGCAAATGTTCGAGATTTAGAGCGGGTAAAAGGCATAAATAAGTATTTAGCCAGAAGGGTAAAGCGGCATTTGAAATAAAAGCAGGTAATAGGCGGCAGGGAGCAGGGAAAAACCTATAACCTCTGCTCTATAATCTGGATGGTTGGTTGAAATGTCTTTACATTATGTTCTGGACGGATATAATATTATTAAGCAAGTCCAGTTTGCCAAGTTAGCGCTAAAAGACGGGCGGAAAAGTTTAATTCGTTTTATTGAGACCTTTCGTCCACAGGGCAGCCGGCAGAACAAGATAACCGTTGTCTTTGATGGGAAGAAGGATGTATTTTCTGCCCTTTTCAAAAGCGAGGTTAAAGTAGTTTTTACCAAGGATGAAACGGCTGACCAATGGATTAAAAGGTATATTGAAAAGGCAGCCCAGCCGAAAGATTTTGTCGTCATAACTGACGATAAAGAGATAAAATTTTTTGTCCGTGCTTTAGGGGCAAAGGTTATCTCTGTCCAGGAATTTATGGGTAAAGCGCAAAGAAAGTTTCTTCCGCCGAAAAAGGAAGAAAAAGTTCTTTCTCCCGACGAGTTACGCAAAATTACTGAAGAATTAGAAAAAATTTGGCTTCAATGAAACTGAGCGATTGAACTTTAACAGATTCTTACATCCAAATTATGGCTAAAGATAAGTTGACTTTGAAAACATTGGATTTTGAAATAGAGTTTTATGAGAAGTTACTGGAAAATAATCCTGACGAAATTAGCACTCTTATTCCGCTGGGGGATGTCTATACGCAAAGAGGGCTATATGAAAAAGGCTTAGCTATTGACAAAAGGTTGGTTAATCTCCGGCCGAAGGAACCCGTTTTTTATTATAATCTTGCCTGCAGTTTCTCTCTATTAGGTAAGAAAAAAGAAGCCATTCAAGCCATTAAGCGGGCTTTTGAGCTTGGCTATCGAGATTTTGAACAGATAAAGCTGGACGGCGATTTAGATAATATTCGATATGATAATCGTTTCCGGGCCCTGCTTAAAAAACATAAACTCTCTTCAAAAGTTTAACATTATGAAGAAACTAGAAATTTTTATCTTACTTGCCGGATTAGTATTTTTGGCAGTTTCAGCTGTGGCCGATGAACCTTTAGTTTACCCTGTTAGAAGCGAGTCAGCAGAGGCATCTCCGGCACCTTCAGTGCGGATTTCTAACAGGGTTAACCTTATAAAAATTGACGATCAGGTGATTAATCCAGTAATCGCCGAATATATTATCCAGGCGATTAACCGGGCTGAGAAAGAAGAGGCTCAATGTTTGATTATAGAGTTAGATACGCCAGGAGGGCTTCTTTCCTCGACCCGAAAGATTGTTAAGGAGTTAATGAATGCTGATCTTCCGGTGGTTGTTTATGTTGCTCCCCAGGGAGCGCGGGCTGGGTCAGCCGGTGTTTTTATCACTTTAGCCGCTCATATTGCCGCCATGGCTCCTTCAACTAACATTGGGGCGGCTCACCCGGTGCAGTTACAGGAAAAGAAATCTACCGGAGAAAGTCTCAAAGAAATAATTGAGGCGGTTTTTAAAAAGGGCTCTTCAAAAGAGTCAGAA
This sequence comes from uncultured bacterium, assembly GCA_964506785.1. Classification (GTDB taxonomy): domain Bacteria; phylum CAZDME01; class JAYEMH01; order JAYEMH01; family JAYEMH01; genus CAZDME01. The sequence goes on from CAZDME010000020.1 coordinate 1,991, forward strand.
GAAAGAAAAGAAGGGAAGGGAAAGAAGAAAGGGGTAATGGAGGAGAAGATAATTAATGACACCTTAGCCTGGGTAAGCACCATTGCTAAAAGACGGGGTAGAAATGTAGAATGGGCAAAAAAAGCGGTTAGGGAAAGTGTCTCGGCTACTGAAGACGAAGCTTTAAGCTTAAGGATAGTTAACTTTTTAGCTTCAGACGTGAACGAACTTCTTTTAAAAATCAATGGCTTGAAGGTTTCCTTGCCTGATGGAGTCGTAACCTTAAGGACGAAGGAGGCTTTTTTAAAAACTCAGGAGATGGATTTAAGGCAGAAGATTTTAAATGTTATTGCTAATCCTACCCTGGCTTATATTCTATTGCTTTTGGGATTTTATGGATTGCTTTTCGAATTTACCCATCCCGGTATCGGCTTTCCCGGAATTGCCGGGGCGATATCGATTATTAGCGCTTTTTATGGGCTCCAGATGTTGCCGACCAATTACGCCGGAGTGGCTTTAATCGCCCTGTCTCTTATTCTTTTTATTGCCGAAGCACAGATGCCGGGATTTGGATTACTTGCCTTGGGGGGAGTTATTTGCATGCTGCTCGGCTCTCTTATTTTGGTTAATTCCCCTTATGAGTTTATGTCTATTTCCCTGAAGGTCATTATTCCTTTAACTTTGGCTACCGCTTTGATTGTTGTCTTTTTGTTAGGCGCAGTTATCCGTGTCCATCGCCGGAGAATAAGAAGTGGCCGGGAAGGTTTAATCGGGGAGGCAGGAAGAACCTTAACCCCGGTATCTTCGAATGGCAAGGTTTTTATCCACGGTGAAATCTGGAATGCCAAAAGCGAAACTCTTATTGATAAAAATAGCGAAGTTGAAATAGTAAAAATCGAGGGAATGATTATTTGGGTCAAAAAAAAGGCGCCATAAAATGGCGTTTTTAATCTATTAACCTATGGAGGTGCAATATGAACCCAGTTTTTATTGTTTTTGGCGCGCTCATTTTATATCTCTTGAACTGTATTAAGGTTTTGAATGAATATGAGCGGGGGGTAATTTTTCGCTTGGGGCGGGTGCTTTCTAAACCTAAGGGGCCGGGAATTATTTTTGTTTTTATTCCTATTGACCGAATGGTCCGGATTAGCATGCGAATTGTTACTTTAGATGTCCCGCCTCAGGATATTATCACCCGCGATAATGTTTCGGTTAAGGTAAACGCTGTTGTTTATTACCGGGTTATGGAACCCTCAAAAAGTGTTATTGAAATTGAAAACTATCATTTTGCTACTTCGCAGATGGCCCAGACAACTTTAAGAAGTGTTATTGGACAGAGTGATTTTGATGATTTGCTTTCTAAGCGGGATAAAATTAATGGCGAACTGCAAAGTATTTTAGACCGGCAGACTGATCCCTGGGGGATAAAAGTTTCGACGGTGGAGATAAAACATGTGGACATAACCGAGGAATTAAGACGGGCTATGGCCCGGCAGGCCGAGGCCGAAAGAGAAAGAAGAGGAAAGGTTATCGCCGCTGAGGGAGAGTATCAAGCGGCAGAAAAATTGGTTCAGGCGGCGGGAAAGATGCAGGATTATCCTATGTCCCTTCAGATGCGCTATCTACAAACTCTGGTCGAAATTGCTTCTGAAAATAATTCAACCATAGTTTTTCCTCTGCCCATAGATTTAATGCAAGCTTTTGTTGGGAAAATGGCCAATAAAAAGAACGTTCGTAAAGGATAGGCAATAAAAAAAGAATTTTTCGATGTAATTATCGTGACTCCGGGCATACTTGGTTGTGAGGCGGCTTTGGCGTGCGCCTGGTCAGGTTGCCGAAGCTTATTGCTTACCCTTGATTTGGATATTAGTGCCTTAATGTTCTGTAATCCGGCTGTGAAATTAGGTTTAAAGCGGGGGAATAGGTGGGTGAGATTAAGGAGGTAAAGTTAGCCAAGCTGGTTATCGGTATTTTTGGGGTCGACTTTTCTCTGGTTAAGCCAGCCGAAGAGAAATTAGTTAAAAAATTCAAAAGGATAGATTACGAATCTCATATTCTTTCTTTTGATATCACTGATTATTATCAGGCGGAAATGGGAAGTAATCTTAAACGTAAATTTTATGCTTTTGAAAGGTTAATCTCTCCCAATTTGCTTCCCCGGATAAAAATTTTTACCAATCGGCTCGAGAAAAAACTGGCAAAAAGAAACGGTCAGCGCCAGTTCAATATAGACCCCGGATATCTAACGCTCTCTAAGTTTGTTTTGGCGACAACTAAAGATTATAGTCATCGGTTATATCTAAATAAGGGAATTTATGCCGAGGTAACTTTAAAATTTAAAGATGAGACCTTCCAGCCTTGGGAATGGACCTATCCCGATTACCGCCAGAAGGAATATCTTGAAATTTTTAATAAAATCCGTAAAATATATAAGGAGCAGCTAAAGCGGTAATAGCTTAAGTCAAATATCAAAATGGCATATAAAAGCGCAAAGATAGAAAGCTATTCTTTAAAAGGGAGGTGAAAAAAATGGAGGAGAAAAAGATTGGTGAAGTCACTCATTACTTTAGCAATATTGGCGTTGCGATTATAAAAATTGATAAAGAAGGGTTGAAGATTGGTGATACCATCCATATTAAAGGGTATACTTCAGATTTCAGCCAAAAAATAGAGTCGATGCAGATTGAACATAAATCGGTTACTGAAGCTAAAGTGAAGGATGAAGTTGGTCTAAAGGTTAAAGAACATGCCCGGGAAAAAGATGAGGTTTTCAAGGCAACTGCTTGAGAAAGCCTTAAAAGTCTAATTATTTTTGCTTAGTTTTTTGACTAATTTGGCTACCCGGCGCCCTAAGTCCAGACATTCGGCCTCTGCTCTTTTGTCGGGCTGATTGATACTAACGGGGCCATAATGGTCGCCGGAACTTGTGCCTTGAATAATCATTCCGTGAATCAAAAAAGCTTGAAGCAGTCCTAAAATGGTTGTTTCATTACCGCCGCCGATATTGGCTGAAGAACTGAAAGCAGCGGCTATTTTTCCTTCCAGTTGACCGTGTAATTTAACACTTTCGTCGAGTAATTTTTTTATCGCCGAACTGGGCTGCCCGTAATAAGTTGGAGAACCAATAATAACCCCCTGGTGTTCTTTGAGGTCTTCTAACTTTGTTTCCTCAATTTTTTTTATTCGACAGGAAATTTTTTCTTTTTCGACTCCTCTGCCGATAAATTCCGCCATTTTAGCGGTATTGCCGGTTTGGCTGTCATAGATGATTATAATCTTAGGCATAGATTTCCCCCTTTCACTTATTAGGCTTTCATTATACCAATCGCTGAAGGTTTGGCAAGACAAAAAAGAGGCAATAAATAAATAGACAAAGGAATCCTTATTTGATATAAACAGCAGGGAAATCTCATAAGCGGCTATCCGGTTTTTTCTAATTGGGCCAAGCCTTAATATTTGGTTAAGGAAATGTATAGAATTGTTAAAAAAGAAAATTTAGCTCCAGACATAGAGAAATTTCTCATTGATGCTCCGCTTATCGCCCGGGCCGCTCAGCCGGGACAGTTTGTTATTCTCCATCTCTTTGAAGGGGGAGAAAGATTTCCCTTGACTATTGTCTCCACCGTCCCTGAAGAGGGATTAATCGAAATTATCTCCCAGCGGGTAGGCAAGAGTACCGAAGCATTGGCTGTTTTAAAAGCAGGTGATTTCATTCGGGATATAGCCGGTCCTTTGGGTAATCCCAGCGAAATAAAGAAATATGGGCGGGTGGTGGTTATTGGTGGCGGGGTGGGGATTGCTCCTCTTTTGCCTATCAGCCGGGCCTGGAAGAAAACCGGTAATGAAATTACGGCTATTTTAGGGGCGCGTTCGAGGAATTTGTTATTTTTTGTGGAGGAATTTAAAAAGATAGCCCAGATTGTCTATCTTACAACCGATGATGGCAGCCTGGGTAAAAAGGGATTTGTTACTGATGTTCTTAAAACGCTCATTGCTGAGAAAAAAAAGATTCATAAGGTAATGGCCATCGGGCCGGTAGTGATGATGAAAGCTGTCAGTGAATTAACCAGGAAAAATAATATATCCACTACGGTTAGCCTCAATCCCATTATGATTGATGGCACAGGGATGTGCGGGGGGTGCCGCTGTCTGGTTAAAGGGGAAAGCAAATTTGCCTGTATCCATGGGCCCGAGTTTGATGCCCACCAGGTTGATTTCAATCTCCTTATTCGCCGGCAGAATATGTTTTTGGAAGAGGAAAAGATTGCCCGGGAAAGATTCAAAGAAGGCAGGGGATAAATGGCTAAAATTCAATCTCAGGTTAAAATGAAAGAGCAAAAAATCTCGGAGCGGATTAAGAATTTTTCTGAAGTCCCTCTGGGCTATAATGAAGAGGAAGCCGTTCAGGAAGCCAGCCGCTGTCTTCAGTGCCGCCAGGCCCCCTGCATTAAAGGTTGTCCGGTCTCTATTAATATACCCGAATTTATCCGTTTGGCCAGAGAAAGAAAATTTTTAGAGTCAGCCCGACTTATCAAAGAAGCTAATAGTTTACCAGCCATTTGCGGGCGGGTCTGCCCTCAGGAAGAGCAGTGTGAAAAGGCTTGTGTTTTGAATAAGCAGAAAAAAGCCATTGCCATTGGCTATTTAGAAAGGTTTGTTTCTGATTATGAAAGAGACAGAAAGAAAATTTATATTCCCGAGATAAAGGTTAGGAAAAATGAAAAAATTGCTATAGTCGGTTCCGGCCCTTCCGGCTTAACCTGCGCCGGCGAGTTGAAAAAGATGGGTTATTCAGTGACTGTTTTCGAAGGATTGCACCGGGGCGGTGGCGTTTTAAGTTACGGTATCCCCGAATTTCGTTTGCCCAAAGAAATTGTCCGGCAGGAAATTGAATATATAAAGCGCTTAGGCGTGGAGATAAAGTACAACATGGTTATTGGCAAACTTTACACGGTTGATGAATTATTGGAGCAGGGTTTTTCCGCCGTTTATATTGCTGCCGGAGCCGGTTACCCTAGTTTCATGGGTATCCCCGGGGAAAACCTCAATTATATCTATTCCTCTAATGAATTTTTGACCAGAATTAATTTAATGAAAGCATATCGTTTCCCGCAATATGATACCCCGATAAAAATTGGGAGAAAGGTTGCCGTTATTGGCGGCGGAAATACGGCAATGGATAGTGCCCGTTCTGCTTTAAGGCTGAAGCCAGGAAAAGTTTATTTAATTTACCGCCGTTCCCGCGAGGAAATGCCGGCCCGAATTGAAGAAAGCCACCGGGCCGAAGAGGAAGGTGTAAAGTTCCATCTCCTCACTTTGCCTGTTGAATTTCTGGACGATGAAAAAGGTAATGTCCGGGTGATGCGCTGCCAGAAAATGAAATTGGGTGAGAAAGATTCCAGCGGCCGCAGACGCCCGATTGCCATTCCCGGGACTGAATTTGAAATTGAAGTAGATTCAGTGGTAGTAGCTATTGGCACCCAGGCTAATCCCTTGGTTGCCGCCGCCACAAAAAATCTAAAAACTAATAAATGGGGATACATTATTGTTGATGAGTTTGGACGGACCAGCCGGCCGGAGGTTTTTGCCGGAGGTGACATTGTCAGCGGTTCAGCTACGGTAATTGCCGCTATGGGCGTGGCCAGGAAAGCCGCTCAAGCAATTGATCGATATCTTAAGGAGAAAAGAGGGTAATGTTTTTTCAATTCCTTGACATTAATTTATTTTCCTCTATAATATCTACTGGATAGTTTTATGAACCGAGGAAAGCCGCCACCTAGCAACTTCCACCTACGCGGTGGAGGACGGAAGTAAGAGAAAAAGGAGAAAAAATAGATGAGTGGGATCTTCGGCGTGGTTAGCCAGAAGAATTGCTCTGAACTTTTGTTTTATGGCACTGATTATCATTCTCACCTGGGAACAGAATTTGCCGGACTGGCCGTTTGCGGCAAAAGGATAGTCCGTAAGATTCGCCAGATTAATCAGGCTCAATTTAAAGCCAAGTTCCAAGATGAATATAAGACGATGCTTGGCAATAAAGGAATCGGTGTCATTAGTTCCCAGGACGAACAGCCCATTTATCTTAATTCTAAATTTGGTCCTTTTGCCATCTGTGTCAATGGATTGATTACTAATTCCCGCCAGTTAGTCAGGGAAATGCACCAGGATGGAGTATCCTTTAGCGAAACCAGTGAGGATACAGTTAATATGGCCGAACTGGCAGGCAAGATAATCAGCCGGGGTAACAATATTGGCGATGGCATCGAAAAGATGTTTGCCCGGATAGAAGGGGCCTGTTCTTTGTTAATTCTACACCAGGATGGTGTTTATGCCGCCCGGGATAAAAGGGGTTTATCTCCTTTGGTGGTTGGTGAAAAAGAGGAAGCTTGGGCGGTTACCTCTGAGACCACCGCTTTCCCTAATTTAGGGTTTAGGGTAAAGAAATATCTGTCTCCGGGGGAAATTGTTTTACTTACGGAAAAAGGGCCGAAACTTAGAAGTAAGGGAGAGAAAAACGAGCAAATTTGCGCTTTTCTCTGGATTTATACCGGTTTCCCAGCCTCCAGTTATGAAGGGATAAATGTAGAAATGGTCAGGGAAAAGTCTGGTCAGTTTTTAGCTAAAAATGATAATGTTAATCCAGATATAGTTAGCGGAGTCCCTGATTCAGGCACCGCTCACGCCATTGGTTACGCTATGGAATCAAAAGTGCCTTTACGGCGCCCTCTGGTTAAATATACCCCGGGTTATGATCGCAGTTACACCCCGCCTTCCCAAAGGACTCGGGATCTTATTGCCAAAATGAAATTGGTGCCTATTCATCAACTGATTAAAGGAAAGAAAATTGTTATCTGCGAAGATTCTATTGTCCGGGGCACCCAATTAAAAAACTATACCGTTCAGAAGCTCTGGAATAACGGGGCCAAAGAGATTCATATTCGTCCTGCTTGTCCGCCGCTGATGTTTCCCTGCATATTTAATGTTTCTACCCGCTCGATCGATGAGTTAATTGCTCGAAAGGCAATTAAAGCCCTGGAAAGGAAAAGCCCTAAAGATATCAGCGAGTATCTTGATTCAGGTTCTCGGAAATATAAGCGAATGGTTGAATGGATAAGAAAAAATCTGGGGGTAACCAGTTTAAAATATCAAACCATTGATGATATGGTAAAGGCTATTGGATTGCCCAAAAAGAAACTTTGCCTTTATTGCTGGAACGGAAAATTTCCTCCACCTTCCCCAAATTCTAAAGGATCCGGGTAAAAAGAAATTCCTTTTTCTCTGATAAAGGCAAGCCGGCGCCTCTGCTTGGCAAGCAGCTTGAGTCGTGTTTTTCTGCCTGGCAGAGATTAAGGTTTATGGAGGGTTACACTGGCAGCTTTGCTTAATGGTTTAGCTATTCATTTAGAAGGGTTTTCTATCTTAACTTATCTTTCCGTTTTTTTAGGGGGATTTCTTATTTCCTTTACCCCCTGTGTTTACCCTTTAATCCCTATCATTATCGGCTATATAGGCGGGCAGAAAGAAAAATCCCGGCCCAGAGCCTTTTTCCTTTCTCTGATTTATGTTTTAGGTATGGCCATCACTTACTCAATTTTAGGAGCGGCCGCGGCTTTCTCGGGAAAAATTTTTGGCGAAATTCAAACCAGCCCTTTAGCCCACATTATCGTCGGCAATATTATCATTTTCCTGGGACTTTCCCTTTTGGGTGTTTTTAAACTGCCTTTTTTTTCCTTTGGCGAGAAGCTGAAGCTAAAGGGCCTGGGTTCTTTAGGGATGGGAATGGTTTCTGGTTTAATTGCCTCGCCCTGTGTTTCGCCGGTTTTAGGAGTATTACTTGCTTTTGTTGCTACCAAGCAAAATGTTTTTTATGGGCTAAGTTTGCTTTTTACCTTTGCCTTAGGCATGGGGGTGCTTTTATTGGTTGCTGGCACTTTTACCGGGGTACTAATGGCTTTGCCCAAGTCGGGAAAATGGATGGAACGGATTGAAAAGGTTTTTGGCATTTTTATGATATTTTTGGGCCAGTACTTCATCATTAAAGGGGGATATTTGTTATGAAAAAGATTTTTTTTATAGGCTTTATCACGTTTTTTCTTGGATTAGCAGTGGGCTGTGGCCGCCAGGAAGAAGCTTCAATCTCAGCTGCCACTGGGGTTGAATACGGAAAAGCCCCGTTTTTTTCTCTGGCGAATTTAGATGGGGAGATAGTCAACTTGGAAGATTTAATTAGCAAAAAAATCATTCTTCTTAATTTTCAATCCATTAATTGTCCTCATTGTTCAACCATGATTCCTTCTTTAAAAAGGTTAAATAAGGAGTACGAAAAACAGGTAAAACTTCTCAGTATTTATGTAAGGGGCGGGATAACCAGGCTTAACTCTTTGGTTAAAAGTCGTGGCATCGAATATACTGTCCTTTTCGATGATACACAAGAGGTGTCCTATCAGTACGGAATTATCGGTGTGCCTACCCTGTTTGTCATAGATTTGGAAGGTGACATCAGGTATGTGGGCTATGATATTAACAAGGCCGAGGAAATAATAAAGGAGTTACTCGGTTAAGCTATTTTGTATCAATGGATAACCAGGATTTAATTGAATTAATAAAGGATGCCTCAGAGCCTTTGATGCTCAGGGTTTCAGGGTCCAGTATGTTTCCGTTTCTGAAGGCAGGCGATAAAGTAAAGGTTAGAAAAGAATCTTTATCTAAAGTTCCCGCAGGAAGTTTGATTATCTACCAGGAAGGTGGCCGGTTGTTTTCTCACCGGTTAATACAAAAGATTAAAGGAAAGGAAAAATATTTTTTTCTGGAGAAGGGGGATAACACACTGAACTTTTCTCTGCGAGGTGAAGATGATTATCTGGGTAAGGTGGAAAAGATTGAATCGCAGGAAAAAATTAAAGATTTAGAAAGGTTCCCTCAAGTTTTTTTCAATAAAATTTTTCTCATCTGGGATCTTCTCCTTATAAATTTAATAAGGTTTAAACGGAATCTAGCTTTTTGATATTTATCTGTTCGTTTTTTGGATATTTACTGTGGCGCTTAACGAATCTTAAAAGGGGAATTTATTATGGATAAAAAATTAGAACTTCCGCTGGAGAAACTTAAGTGGAGCTGCGATCCTAATCTTTTTAAGTTTAAAACTACAGCTGAACTTTCCCCCTTCGATGGAGTGATTAGTCAGAAGAGGGCTGTCCACGCTCTGGATTTTGGCTTAGGTATTACTGGAGAAGGATTTAATATTTATATCAGCGGCCCGATTGGCACGGGCCGCTCATCAACAGCTAAATCAGCCGTGGAGAAAATTGCCGGCGGTCAACCGGTGCCGGATGACCTTTGTTTTCTGCATAATTTTAAGGACGATAGCCGGCCCTGGGCGGTATTTCTGCCTGCCGGGATAGGCAACCAGCTGGTTAAAGATATGGACGAGCTGGTTAAGGATTTAAAGAAAGAAATCCCTAAAGGTTTCGAAAGCCCTGAATACCAAGAAGAAAAAAATAGATTGCTTAAAAGTTATGATATAGAACGGGAGGAGGTTTTAGCTTCTTTAAACGAGAAAGCCCGCTTAATGAATTTCACCCTTCAGAAAAGCCTGGGCAGTATTAGCACGGTCCCTTTAAAGCATAACCGCCCTATGAGTGAAGAAGATTTCCAGGCTTTATCGGAAAAAGAAAAGAAGGAGCTAAGAGAAAAAAGCGAAGAGTTGCAAAATGATTTAGATGCGGCCATGAGGAAGGTAAGAGAGGTTGAGAAAAAAATCAAAGAGAGGATAAAAAAGATTGAAACGCAAATTGTTCTTTTTTCAGTGAGGCATATTTTAGAGGAATTGAGGCAGTCCTATAAAAATTTCCCTAAGCTTAAAGATTATTTTGATGAAATTCAGAAAGATATTTTAGAAAATTTTGAGGATTTTCGCAAACGCGATGCCGTTGAGTCACCCATCCCGGGTTTAAAACTGCCGGCAGACGAACCATCTTTCAGCCGCTATAAGGTCAATGTTGCCGTGGATAATAGCCGTCTTAAAGGGGCGCCGGTAATTATTGAGTCAAATCCTACTTATTCTAATTTGATTGGCAAAATTGAATACCGCTCTCGTTTTGGAAGCATGATGACGGATTTTACCATGATTAAAGCCGGCACGCTCCTAGAAGCTAATGGAGGATACCTGATAATTCAGGCCTTGGATGTTTTAAGAGGCTTTTTTACCTGGGAAGGGCTCAAACGTTGTATAAAAAACAGAGAGGTAGTTATTGAAAGCGTTGGTGAGCAATTTACCTTGGTCTCTATCCCAACTTTAAAGCCAGAAGCTGCTCCGATTAAAGTTAAGGTAATTATGATTGGCAGTCCCCTCATTTACCATCTCCTTTACATCCTGGACGAAGATTTTCGAAAGCTTTTTAAGGTTAAAGCGGATTTTGATGTCCAGATGCCTCGAAGCGATGAAAATATCAAGGAATATGCCGCTTTTATAAGCGCTTTTTGTAAGCGTGAAGGGCTGCTTCATTTCGACCGGGAAGCAGTAGCTAAGGTCGTTGAATATAGCGTGCGCATTTCCGCAGATAAAGAAAAACTTTCCACCCGGTTTATTAAAATAGCGGATTTGATTAACGAGGCTGATTATTGGGCGCAAAAAAAGAAGGCCAAAATAATCTCAAGCGAGCATATTGAATTGGCTGTTAAAGAGAAGATTAAGCGTTCTTCTCAAATTGAGGAAAAAATTCAAGAGTTGATTAGTCAGGGAACAATTATGATTGATACCGCAGGTAGCTTTCCTGGACAGGTAAATGGCATTTCGGTGCTTGACTTGGGTGATTATATGTTTGGTAAACCTTCCCGAATTACGGCTAAGACTTTTATGGGACAAGCCGGGGTAGTGGATATTGAAAGAGAGTCCAAAATTGGAGGAAACATCCATCATAAAGGGACCTTGATTATTTCCGGTTTTTTGGGTTCTCTTTTTGCCCAGGATAAACCGCTTTCCCTTTCGGCGAGTATTTGTTTTGAACAGCTTTATGAAGAAGTGGAAGGGGACAGTGCTTCCAGCGCCGAACTTTACGCCATCCTTTCGGCTTTATCAGGGATGCCTATTGACCAGCAGATTGCCGTTACTGGTTCGGTCAATCAAAATGGCCAGATTCAGCCGATTGGCGGTGTCAATCAGAAAATTGAAGGTTTCTTCTATACCTGTAAAGTAAAGGGTTTGACTGGAAATCAAGGGGTAATGATTCCCGAGACAAATGTCAGGCATTTGATGCTGCGGGATGAAATCATTGAGGCAGTTAAAAAAGGCCAGTTTCATATCTGGGCCGTCAAAACCATTGAAGAGGGAATTGAAATTTTAACCGGAAAACCAGCCGGGAAAAGGCAGCCTGATGGAAGTTTTCCCAAAGGAACGGTTTTTTATCTGGCGGATAAACGTCTGCATGATTTAGCCTCGGGTTTAAAAAAATTCGCCGTTCAAACTAAGAAAAGGGCTAAGAAAAATGAAACCAGTTAAGATAATTCCCTGTTTAGATGTAAAAGAGGGAAGGGTAGTTAAAGGAATAAAATTTGTGAATCTCCGTGATGCCAGGGATCCGGTTGAAGCCGCCGAAATTTATTGCCGCCAGGGAGCCGATGAACTGGTATTTCTGGATATTGCTGCCACCGTTGAAAACCGCCCCACCCGGCTGGAATGGGTCAAAAAAGTAGTTGATAAAGTTACTATTCCTTTTGCCGTAGGCGGCGGAATCAGGAATGTTTCTGATATGGCCGCACTTTTTGATTTAGGGGTGGATAAGGTTTCTATCAATACGGCCGCCTTCAAAAATCCCCAATTGATTAAGGAAGCCAGCCTTAAATTTGGGAAGGAAAAGATTGTGGCGGCTATTGATGGAACAAAGAATCCCCCGGGAAGCGGTAGGCCACGGCTGGAAGTTTTAATCAGCGGTGGGGAGGAAGCCACCGGGAAAGATATTATTAAGTGGGCCAGGGAGGTAGAAAACTTAGGAGCCGGTGAAATTCTTCTAACCAGCAAGGATGCCGATGGGACGAAAGATGGCTATGATTTGGAGATGACCCGGGCGGTTGCCGAAGCGGTAACTATTCCAGTAACCGCCTCAGGAGGAGCCGGCAGCCTCCAGGATTTATATAAAGCGGTAGTTGAAGGAAAAGCCTCGGCGGTTTTAGCCGCCTCTGTCTTTCATTTTGGCGAGATTTCTATCCCTGAAACTAAAAAATATCTGGCCAAAAGAGGGCTTAAGGTTATTTCTTCATAGATTTCCATGCCTAAGGTAAGTGTTGTTATTCCCACCCATAATCGCGCTTCACTTTTAAAAGAGGCTATTAATTCAGTTTTTCAGCAGACCTTTTCTGATTTTGAATTAATTATTGTTGATGACGGTTCAACTGATGAAACGGCTCAGTTAATCAAAGATTATCCCGCCATTCGCTATATCTATCAGAGAAATAGAGGGGTAAGTTTTGCCCGAAACCAAGGCATCAAACTGGCTCAAGGAGAATTCGTTTCTTTTCTTGATTCCGATGATTTATGGCTGGATAATAAACTGAAAAGACAAGTAGATTTCTTTAGGCGCAATCCCAAAGCTTATATTGTCCAAACCGAAGAAATCTGGCTGAAGGATGGGCGGCCGCACAATCCGAAAAAACGGCATAAAAAATATTCCGGTTATATCTTAAAGGAATGTTTGCCCCTTTGTATTGTTAGCCCTTCGGCGGTGATGTTAAGGCGGGAAATCTTTGAAAAAGTGGGATTTTTTGATGAATCTTTGCCGGTTTGTGAAGACTATGATTTCTGGCTCAGGGTAGGGGTGTTTTATCCTATCCATTTAATTAATGAACCGCTGATTATCAAAAGGGCTCGGTTTCCTGACCAGCTTTCACATCGCTTTTGGGGGATGGATCGTTTTCGGCTGAAAGCCATAAAGAAGCTTTTGAGAGAGGATATTTCGCCTGAGATGAAAGAGGAGGCGATGAAAGTTTTTAAGGAGAAAAGAAAAATTCTTATTCGCGGCTGTCTTAAACGCCGGCGGTATCTTCCGGCCCTTTTTTATCGATTTTCTTTTCGCTGAATAAATTTAGTAATCTGGCGGCATTTTTTTGCCCCTTTTAAAGGTCTTGCCTTGATAAAGTTAAAGCCGACATTTAATCTGGATAAAGTTTTTTTAAAGGTTTTTGGCTCTTCCCCCGACTTTATTGCCAAAAAGGTGGTAATTTCTCCTTTTATTAGTCCAGACCGGTTCAAATTACATTTTAAAAAAGAGACCGTTAAAGAATTCTCCGGTGAACTTTATAGGGGGGTGACCGGCCGGTTCTATAACGGTTTGATAACCTTTATTAAAACGGGCCCGGGCAGAGTTCTTCTTAAGGATTGCCTTTTTTTTCTAAGTCATGCCGGGGTAAAAGAGATGTTATTTCTTGGCAGCGCCGGGGGACTCAGAGATTTAAAAATTGGAGATTTACTTTTATCTCTTCGAGCCACCCCTCATAAAGATTTTAGTAGCTATTCTCTGTCTGACGGGGACTACTCCCGGAAATTGAAAGATTATTTTCTCTCTATCGGAAGAAAATCCCAGGTTTTCTTAAAAGAAGGCAAGGTTTTTACCTTATCTTCTCTTTTTGAACAAAACCAGGCTTTTCTTAGGCGGTTAGAAAAATCAGGATTTTCTGGTTTAGATTTGGAATTGTCCCATTTTTTCCAAGCTGCTACGATTAGTAAAATCAAAGCAGCCGGATTATGTGCCATCAGCGATCTTCCTTTAAAAAGACCTCTGGGTGAGGTTGATAAAAAGGGAAAAAAACTCCTTTTAAATTCCTTGAATTACGCTATAATCAATGTTCTAAACTTCCTTATCCGGGAATGAAGAATAAAGAATTGATTGAAATCTCTATAGGCGAAATTAATAATAAGGATAGAACATTTTCTCTGAGTTATCCTCTTTATCCTCTTCCCCTGGCTTCTTTTATAAAAGAGACCGGATTTATCTCCCCCTTAATCTTACGGAGGCAAAAAGGCAATAGGCGTTACCAGATTGTATCTGGTTTTAAAAGAGCGGCTATTCTCAAAAAGAGAAGCCAAGGGAAAATTCCCGCTTTTATTTTTTCCGAAAAGGAGATGCCGGATAAAAAAGCCATCCTTTTAAGTTTTTATGAGAATTTAAGCCATCGCCAGTTTAACGAGATAGAGAAAGCCCTGGCTATAGAGAAGTTATTTTCTTTAGGTAAAATTCCCGAGGAGCGGCTCATCAATTTTTTCCTTCCCTTGCTTGGTTTGCCGCGCAGCAAGAAATATTTAGATGGTTATTTTGCCTTAAGCGGCCTGGAAGAGCCAGTAAAAAAAGATTTAGTCCAGGGTATAATCGGTGTTGAAGTCGGAATTATACTTGCCGGTTTTAATCCTTTGGTAAGAAAACTTTTTTTGCGCTTGATAAAAAGGCTCAAGTTAAATCAGAATAAAACCAAAGAAGTCATTACCTTGCTTGGGGAAATAAGCCGCCGGGAAGATAGGTTAATCCCTTCTTTACTTAGGGAAGAGCCGATAAGAAAGGTTCAAAATTTTTCCACCCTCAGGGATTATTTGTTAAACAGGCGTTATCCTGAATTTAAAGCCTATGAGAAGAACTTTTTGAAGTTAACTAAAAAACTCAAGCTTTCATCGGGAATAAAAATTGTGCCGCCGCCTTTTTTTGAAGACGACAAGTTGAAGATTAATTTAGAGGTAAAAGAGGAAAAGGAATTAGAGGAAATTCTTTCCAGCCTTAATAAAGCTTTTAAAAGCAAGCGCTTTGGAGAAATTTTGTCTTTTTTATGAATTAATATGAATTAATATGAATTAATAGGAAATGAAAGACTTTATCCCTGAGGAGATTTTTATCGAGAGGGCGGTTTCAGGCTCAAATTTGGCCGGGGGTATAACCAAAAAATTCCCCCGCTCTAAGATTTTTGAAATATCCGGTTTCAAAGATTACCTGAGGTTGTTTTCCCCTGCCCTCTCTATAAATAAGGCAAAAAAGAGGTTATATATTGCTAAACAGAAAGGCAGTTTTCTTAAGCCCTGCCCGGGCACTTCTGGTTATCTTTGCTGCAATTACTACATTCTGAATATCGGATTTGGCTGTTTCTACGATTGCAGCTATTGCTATCTCCAAAGTTATCTCAATTTTCCGGGGATAATTCTTTATGCTAACATAGAAGATTTTTTTCGCCAGATCGATATATCTCTCAAGAAAAATCCCCGGCTTTTTTATCGGTTAGGGACGGGTGAATTCACTGATTCTTTAGCTTTTGAGAGAATTTTTTCATACGCCGGGGAACTTGTTCCCTTTTTTTCAAATAAGAGAATTATGCTTGAGTTGAAAACCAAAAGCGATTATGTGGAAAATTTGTTAAATCTTAATCATGGCGGAAGCACCGCTATTTCCTGGTCTCTCAATCCCCCGGGAATAATAAGAAATGAGGAAAAAGGAAGCCTGTCTTTAAAAAAGCGCTTGAAGGCGGCTCGTGCCTGCGCCCGGGCCGGATATCCCATTGGCTTTCATTTCGACCCAATTATAATTTATTCCGGCTGGCAGGAGGATTACCAGGGAACGATTCAAGAGATTTTTAAATATGTTTCTAAAGAGAACCTTTGCTGGATAAGCTTAGGCACCTTGCGCTTTTCTCCCGGGCTCAAAGAGATTATTGCCCGGCGTTTTCCCAAGACGAAAATAATATATGAAGAGTTTATTACCGGACTCGATGGCAAAATGCGCTATTTTAAGCCAAAGCGGGTCGAGATTTATCGAAAGATGCTCTCCTGGATAAAGGAATTTGCCCCGGAGGTTCCTGTTTATTTATGCATGGAAAGCCGGGATGTCTGGAGAAAGGTTTTTGGGTTTTCCCCGAGGGACCCGCGGGAAGTAGAAAAACTTTTTAAAATTAAAAAATGGTTAAATTAAAAATCATTACCATATCTCTTCTCTGTTTTTTTATTACCGGGTGCAGCACCGCTTATTATACCCGGCTTCCAGAGGAAGAAATTTTCCCCGAAGAGGCTCGCCGTCTTAAATTGGCGGATTTAAAAAAATTCTACGCTTACGATAATCCTCAGGGAAAAATGGAGATTCATTTGCTTAAAGAGAGTTCTCGTTTTAGAATCTACCAGATTAAGTTTCCTTTTGTTTTAAGAAATTTTTTTCCGGATAAGGAGGTTGTTGAATTCGAATATTATCTCCCTAAAAGAGAAGGAAAGTTCCCGGCGATAGTGGTTCTTCCGCATTTGGCCGGGAAATCGGGCCTGGAAAGTTTTTTTGCCCGGGGATTGGTCAGAAAGGATTTTGCCGTTTTATCCATAGGAGAGCCATATTTTGCTAAAGACCGCCGGGAGGGGAGATGGTGGATGCATCAAATTCAAAGACCTGAAGATTTAGAAAAAATTAAAATGCTCTTTCGTCAGCTGGTGATTGATACCCGCCGGGGGATAGATTTTTTAGAGGCCCAACCAGAGATTGACCCGGATAATATCGGGATATTAGGATTGAGTTTAGGCGGATGTCTGGCTGTGTTAGTAGCCGGGATTGAGGAGAGGGTAAAAGCAGATGCTTTTCTTCTTTCCGGAGGGGATTTAGTTACTTTAATTAAACAAAGTGATTATTCTGAAATTTTGCGCCGGCATATGGAGAAAGGGAATATTAGTTTTAAATTGCTGGGAGAAAATTGGCTGGAAATCGAACCTTTAGTTTTGGCTCCCTACCTTAACGGCCGGCCGACGCTGATGATTAATGCCACTTTCGATCATTTAATGCCCTATACCTGCACAAAAAAACTCTGGCAGGCTTTAGGTAATCCCAGAATAATCTGGGTTCCCAGCGGGCATTATGGCTCAGCTATTTTTCTTGCTTATGCTCGAGGGGAAATAATTCGTTTTTTTGCTAAAGAATTATCTCGTTAGCAACCCATAGCAATTTATTCTTTAGTTTTCCTGAAGCTATGGAAAGCTGCGCTGTCCGTATTTAACTAATTAGCCTCAGGGGAAAATTCTTGCATTTATTGTTTCTTTATAGTAAAGTGTTGGCACCAGGGAGATGAATCCCGCATTTTTTACGGAGGGAAAGCAATGGAATATACTTTTTTACCCATTCCTAAAAATTTCTGTTTGGTAAGCGGCAAAAGTGAAGGTGCCACTGAGCTTAATGCTTTCGATAATGCCTTGATTGCCGCCGGGATTGGCGACGCCAATTTGATTAAGGTAACCAGTATTATTCCTACCGGCTGTAAGTTTCAAAAAAAACCTAAACAATTTTTAAAGGGAGAATTTATCCCGGTTGTCTACGCAGAAAAGACTAGTTTGCTAAAGGGAGCCCGTATTGCCGCCGCCCTGGGAGTGGGAATTGCCTCCGATGGATTTGGTGTGGTTGTTGAGGCCAAAGGGGCCTCTTTCCGCCAGGTAGAAAAGGATATTGAGAAAAAAATTAAAGCGGCTTTTAAGATTCGCCGCTTGAGGTTAAAGGAAATAAGATTTACCGCTCAGGAACATCAGGTAAAAAAATGCGGCTGTGTTTTAGCCGCTTGTCTTTATTGGTAAGATAGAAGACAGGAGTCAGAAAACAGAGGATAGATAACAGAAAAATGGCGAAAAAGGATAGAAGGAAAATTAAATATTTTACTGAAGAGCAGGTGCCTGAGCTTTTTTTTCGGGTAGGGGTTAAACGAAAGCTTTGCTCTCTCAAAACCGCCTACCAGAAAGCAGAGATTTTTGAAAGCTATCCTTTGGGAAAACTTTTTTCTCTGGACGATATTGTTATGCTTAGCGAAAAAGATGAGGCTTTCTATCACGAGATGTTAGTTCATCCGGCCATGTTTCTTCATCGTTCGCCTAAAGATGTTCTCATTATTGGCGGCGGCGATGGAGGAACCTTACGTGAGGTTCTGCGGCATCGTTCGGTAAAGGAAGCCATAATGGTTGAAATAGACGGCGGGGTAGTTGAAATATGCAAAAAATATCTGCCGGGAATTAATAGGGGAGCTTTTACTGATAAAAGGGCAATTCTGGAAATTAACGACGGGGCAAAGTTTTTAAAGGAAACCAAATCTAAGTTTGACATCATCTTGGTTGATTCCACTGACCCGATTGGCCCGGGCAAGGTTCTTTTTAGCCGTCTTTTTTACCAAGCGGCCCACCGGGCTTTGAATAAAGACGGGCTTTTTGCCTGTCAGTCCGGTTCGCCTTTCTATCAAGGAAAGGTTTTAAGACAAAATTACTTACACCTTAAAAAAATTTTCCCCTGGGTCAAAGTCTATCTTGGTTTTGTACCTTCTTATCCAAGCGGACTCTGGAGTTTTTGTCTGGCCGGCCGCACTCCTTACGACATTAACCGGCCGGTTAAACTCACCTTTAATACTAAATTTTACAATTCCCGGATTCATCAAGCCGCTTTTAAACTTCCTCAATTCGTCGAGAATTTACTATGCCGGTAAGCCGCGTTAGAAAACTTACACCGGGTATTAAAACCCGCCTTCGTAAACTAAAGAGCAGCTCTAAGGTAAGGCTCGAGACATTTCCTAACGGGGTCAAGTTTTTAGAAAGTAAAAATTTCCCTCAGGCAAAGCTCGCCATTTTAGGAATTCCTTTAGAAGCAACAGAGACCTTTCGCGGCGGAGTAAAAAAAGCTCCAGATGAAATTAGAAAAGCCTCTCATTCTCTCGAAAGTTATAGCCGTTTTTTAAATTATGACCTTAAAGATTTAAATTTCTCTGATTTAGGCAATTTATCCTTAAACGGGAAATTGATAGAGACTTAAATTTAATTGAGAAGAAAACTTCCTCTTTCCTTAAGGAGAAAAAAAA
>CAZDME010000021.1:0-20595 GCA_964506785.1 uncultured bacterium
GCTCTTTTCATACCTCTCCTTATCCTTAATTGATATTTAAATTTAATTTGCGCGTACCGATTGGTGTATTATAACATATAGGTTATATAAGTAAAGGAGTTTTTTGCCCCGCCTTTCTGCTCGCGGGTTTAAGCCTGGGCTTCAATAGGAAGGGCTAAAATTTCACTTCATGTTCAAGGCCAACAAAATCCTCATCTTCTTCAATGCGCAATTTGAATTTTTCTTTCCCTTTTATCCTATATTCCAATTCCATTTCAGGACCTGGTTCTTCAGCCAAATCTTCTTCTGGCTTACCTACCGTAGGAGTCCTCAAGCTCACGGCAAAACCTCCGGATACCTCCTTAGTCAAACTTAGCTCATCTTTCTCTTCTTTTTGATCGATTTCCCATCCTTTCCAAACCATCTGGCTCTCATCCAGAAGATACTCAATGTCTCTAAACATCTGCTTGCCTTTTCCGCTAAAGTCTATCGGCCCTCGGCAAATAAGCCTCGTTCCGTCCATTACCACCGGTGATTCCTTCAGGATAAAGCATGGATTGATTCCTTCAATTTGGAACTTGGCATATTCGATGTTTTTCTTCCCGATTTTAGAATCCTTTAACTCGACTATCCCTTGAACGGCTATTTCCGGCCATTTCCCTTTACATTCTATTTTCCCAGAGGCTCTACCGAAATTATCCTCTGCAGAGAAACTGGGAGAAAACCCAAGAAGGGGAACTATATCAGCGTTTTCTAAAGTTAAACTTAAATTAATCACCTGCGGGTTGAAACCAATCTCCCCTTCTAAAAAATAAGCCTCAAGCCACCTCATCTTTTCGATAATTATTTTTTTTGACCCTATCTTTAATAAACCCCTCATGGGTAAATATTCTTTCCCTTGAATGACTACCGGCTCAACCAATATTTTACCGGTAAACCCCGCAGGCAGCATCTCACCTGTCAAATTCAACTGGGCTTGAGAAGAAACCTTTTTCCCCTCTAAATTAGCTTTAAGTTTCAGAATATCTGCTTTTTTCTCCCCTTTAAGGCGGCAAATCAATTTTCCTGAAGATAAAACTGACTCTTCAAGAACTAACCGCTCCTTATCTCCTCTTAAATTAATCTGGCCGTTTAGCCTGCTCGACGAATTATCCGCCAGGGGCAAATCTTTTAAAAAAAGTTGAAGCCGCAATAAATAAGGATGAGAAGAAAGGGAGCCGGTTAGGTATGCTTTTTCGCCAAGAGAGACATTTTCTATTCTGACTGAATCTGCATCCTTTTTAATTTTCCATTTAATAATATTTTTCTTTCCAAAGCGTTCCCAAACCAAATTTCCTTGATAATTAACCTCAGGGGAACCGATTAAGCCGGTAACCCTGCCCTCCGCTTTAAATACCCCGGGAAAATCCGGCCACTTCTTTAAGTAAAAAGATAAATTTTTGCTTCCTAAAGGCGGCAGGCAAAAATGAAATCCATAGGTTAAATCATCCTTTACCTCCGCCTGCCAGACTAATTTTCCCAGCTCAGCCACAAATATTTCTCCATTTTTACAGAACAGGTTTTGGTCGACACGGCCTAATTGACAGCTAATCTTTTCTAAAGAAATTTTCTCCTCCCCTTGAACAAAAATAAGGTTTCCTAAAACCCTGGGTTCAAATAAAGGCCCGCTGAAGTTTATCTCCCCAAAACACTCGGCAAAAGGCAGCTTAATCCCTTTTATTTTCATCTGACTGACCAGATTCGGTTTAGAAAAAATTTCGGTAACTTTTATTTTCCCGGCAATTTGTCCTTTTAGAATTTTTGCCTGGGCTGGCGAAAAATTAATAAATCCATCGCCAAAATAAAAGTTGGATTTGATCTGCGGAAATTGGAAATTTTTAGACCCGACGTTATTCAATACGATTTCGCCCAGAACTTTTATTTTCCCCGGCTCTCCAGTTAAACGTCCAGAAATCCTGCCCCGGCCGGAAAGTTTCAAAGGTTCCAATCTTGGCCAAAATCCGGCTAAATCCTTTATTCCAAAATTGTCTGTCTCGACATCTAAATCAATCGTTGGGCCGGCGACAAAATTTCTCAGCCAACCCTTTAGAATCACTTTAGTTTCTCCCAGAGGAAATATCAGGCGGTCAACGTAAAAGTCGTGGTTGGTTACCACGATTTTCCCTTTGATATTTTTCACCGGCTTGGCTAATGAACGTAATTTCATATTCCCTCCCTGAAAAGATATTTTGCGGAAGGCCTGTTGATAATCTTTCTTACCTCTAATTAAGTTAAAAAAATTCAGGTGGGTTACCAGCCGGGCCGCCCGAAAACGCTCCAGGGGATATTCTTCTCCAAGAGTCCGAACCTCCAGGTCAAAAAGATATATTCCTCCTAAAAAACTTACTTTCACTTCTCTTACGGTTATCTCCCTCCCCAGTTTATGGGAAAGCATATCTATCAAGCTGGCTTTGTAATCTCTTACGAATTTGTTTAAGACAATAAATATGGAAACTCTCCCCGCTAAAAAAAGAATTAAAAGAGAGATAACGACTATCTTTATCTTTTTTTTCATAAGGGATTTCTCGCTGGTTTTAGGCTTCTCAGGATGAATAAAACCGCTTGGCTTTATTTATTTGTTATCTGCCTTTTCAAATACTAATTTATCCTTTTGGGATTTTACTACAACTAGAGAACCAATCGGAAATTTGCCTTTTAGCATATCCATAGACAGGGGGTCTTCGATAAACCTCTGAATAGCTCGGCGTAAGGGGCGGGCTCCAAAGCTGGGGTCGTATCCTTTATCAATCAAAAACTCTTTGGCTTCGTTGGTGAGTTTTATCTTTAATTCTTTCTCGGTAAGGCGTTTCTTTACCTTTTCCACCATTAAATCAACAATTTGCATAAGGTCTTCTTTAGAAAGAGACGAAAAAACAACCATTTCATCAATGCGGTTAAGAAATTCGGGCTGAAAGGTCTTTCTAAGTTCATCCATCAATTTGTCTTTCATCTCTTTGTAAGATTCAGCCCGATCAGGCGCAGTAAAACCCAAAGAAGTTTTTTTATCAATCAAACGCGCCCCGACATTTGAAGTCATTATTAAAACTACATTTCGGAAATCTACGGCCCGGCCCAGACTATCGGTAAGACGCCCGTCTTCAATAACCTGAAGAAGAATGTTAAAGACATCGGGATGAGCCTTTTCTATTTCATCTAAAAGGACAACAGAATAAGGCCTCCTTCTGACTTTTTCGGTTAACTGCCCGCCTTCTTCATAGCCGACATAACCCGGAGGCGCTCCCACTAAACGAGAAACCGCAAATTTTTCCATATATTCGGACATATCAATTTGAATCATCGCCTCTTCATTGCCAAAAAGAAATTCAGCTAAAGCTCGAGCCAGCTCGGTTTTTCCCACTCCGGTAGGCCCCAAAAAGATAAAAGAGCCAATCGGCCGTTTGGGGTCTTTTATCCCCGCCCGTGAACGCCGCACCGCCCGGGTAACCACTGATAAAGCCTCATCCTGTCCGACAACTCTTTTATGAAGCTCTTCTTCCATCCTGAGAAGCCGGCCGGTCTCTTCCTCTTCCAACTGGGTAACCGGAATACCCGTCCATTTGGAAACAATCGAAGCAATATCTTCCCCGGTAACAAGAACCTTTTCTTCAGCCGTTTCATCTTTCTTCCACTGCTTCTTAGTCGTCTCCAGTTCTACCTTGAGTTGATGGTGCGTATCCCGAAGGCCGGCGGCGCGTTCGAATTCCTGCATTTTGACTGCCGCTTCTTTCTCTTTGTTCACTTTAGAAATTTCCTTTTCCAATTCCTGCAGTTTAGGCGGCGGGGTGCCTGCTTTTAAACGAGCTCGAGAACCAGCTTCGTCAATCAAATCAATCGCCTTATCAGGTAAAAATCTTCCGGAGATATATCGGTCAGAAAGCTTGGCCGCCATCTCCAAAGCTTCATCAGTAATTTTTACCCGGTGGTGAGTCTCATAACGGCCCCTTAATCCTTTAAGAATCTCGATGGTTTCATTAACCGTTGGCGGTTCGATAAAAATGGGCTGAAATCTCCTCTCTAAAGCAGCGTCTTTTTCAACATGTTTGCGATATTCGTCTAAAGTAGTCGCTCCAATACATTGAATTTCTCCGCGAGAAAGAGCCGGTTTCAAAATGTTGGACGCATCAATTGCTCCTTCAGCCGCCCCGGCCCCCACCAGATTATGCAATTCATCGATAAAAACAATTACGTCTTTAGAACGGCGGATTTCATTCATTACCGCTTTAATTCTCTCTTCAAACTGACCGCGGTACTTAGTCCCGGCGACCATTAAAGCTAAATCCAGAGTTACTAATCGGCGGTTTTTCAATACATGAGAAATTTCGTCGGCAACGATTCTCTGCGCTAAACCTTCAACAATGGCCGTCTTGCCGACACCAGCTTCTCCAATGAGAACGGGATTATTCTTTGTCCGGCGGCTCAAAACCTGGATGACTCTTTCAATTTCATCTTGGCGGCCGATAACCGGGTCAAGTTTATCTTGACGGGCTAACTCGGTTAAATCCCGGCTAAAAGCGTCTAAAGCCGGGCTTTTAGATTTTTTGGCCGTCTCTCCGGCTATCCCTAAGCCTGGGGGAGATTCGGCTGCTCCTCCTAAAAGATTACTGATTTCTATTTTTACCTTTTCAAAGGTAAGTCCCATTTTTTCTAAAACTCTAGCGGCCACACCTTCACCTTCCCGGACCAAACCAAGCAGGATATGTTCCGTGCCAATATAGGTATGAGCCATCGCTTGAGCGCTCTCAATAGCCAATTCCAAAACCTTCTTAGCCCGGGGGGTAAAAGGTATCTCTCCTAAGGTTAAAGTTGGCGGCCCGCCTTGGACCATCTTTTCGACTTCTAATCGGAGGCTGTCTAAATCCAAACTTAAATTCTGCAGGACAATGGCGGCTACACCCTCTCCTTCGCGAACTAAACCTAAAAGGAGATGTTCGGTGCCGATATAATTATGCCCTAATTTGCCCGCTTCTTCACGAGCAAGTTTTATTACCCTCTTTGCTCTTTCGGTAAAATGTTCAAACATAAGTCCTTACCTCCCTCAATAGCTCTATTTGGCTTTTAGCTCATCGCTCATAGTTCATTGCTCATAGTTAAAATATTTGTTTTTTACCATGAGCCATCAGCTATGAGCAATGAGCCACTTTTACATTACACATATCACATTACACATTACACAATTACAATGAGCTGTCAGCCATAAGGATGAGCTAATTTTTCCCTAATTATCGCTGCCCTTTTTTCATCTCTTTCCATCGGGGTTAATGCTTTTTTTCCCATCTTCTGCAGGTGCGCCGGCTGGGTAATAATAAATAATTCGTTTATTTTTTTTCGATCTACTTCCTTTTCGCTTATAATCCCCAAAGCCAGACCAAGTCGGATAGTTGATAATAAACCGATTGTCTCCTGGCTGCTGATAAGGCGGACATTTTTTAAAATCCCTAAAGCCCGAAAGACTTTATCGGCGGTTTCTGACTTTGATTTATCCAAAACAATTTTTTTTGCGTTCTGTTCATATTCGATAATTTGTTTAATTACCCGGTCAATATTTTCAATAAGTTCTTCCTCAGTTCTTCCCAGACAAATCTGATTGGAAATTTGGAAGTAATTACCGGTTGCCTGCGTTCCTTCTCCGTAAAGCCCGCGCACCGCTAATCCTAATTTGGCTACCGCTTGCAGCAGGCGATTAATATCCCGGGAAAGGGCTAAAGCCGGCAGGTGCATTAAGACCGAAGCCCTTAGCCCGGTCCCGGTATTAGTTGGACAAGCAGTTAAATATCCCCATTTTGAAGAAAAAGCGTAATTTAGATTTTTTCCTAACTCATCGTCAACTTTAGTGGAAATTTCCCAGGCTTGATGAAATTCTAATCCGGAAAAAATAATCTGAAGGCGCAGATGATCTTCCTCATTAACCATCACCCCGATTATTTCTTTTTCTCCGATAATCACCGCTCTGTCTTTATCCCCCCGGGTTTGCTCCTGGCTGATCAGGTGCCGTTCGGCTAAAAATTGCCTGTCCAAAAGAGGGATTTGGTCTAAACGGATGAACAGGCTTTTTTTCAGACTCGGGCTTTTGGCGGCTGCTTCCTGGACTAAAGAAAGCACCTTTTCCCTATCATCCTTTTTTGCCCACTGGGGAAAAGGAATTTTAGTGATATTCCGCGCCAGTCTTATACGGCTGCTAATAACCACCTCGCCATAAGAACCTTCGCCCTGAAGCCATTGTCCGGATTGATGGATTAAATCTTCGAATTTCATTTTTTTACGAATTAGTTTCCTTTTTTTCTAATGCTCGGATTTTATCCCTGATTTTGGCTGCTTTTTCAAATTCCTCTCGTTCTACCGCTTGAACTAATTCAGCTTTAAGTTTCTCTATTCCAGAAAGAGGTTCTATCTTCCGGCGGCTGATTTTCCCTTTGCCTTTTTTAGGGAATTTTCCCCGGTGCTGTATGCTTCCATGAATTTTCCTGAGAAGAGGAACCAATGTTTTAGCAAAACTTTGATAACATTCACTGCAGCCCAAACGGCCAATCTTTGCAAATTGGGCATGGCTTAAGCCGCAATTCTTGCACTTAATTTCCGCCTTTTCAACCTGAGGGGGACTAATGCCTAAATTGATTAGTCCAACGAGAAGATCGGCAATGGAAAAATGAGGCTGCATGCTTAAACCCTTCTCCTGGGCGCAATCCTCACAAAGGTGCAGCTCCTTAATCTGGTTATTTACCACTTCGGTAAAATGGACGGTGGCTTCTTTTTCCCCGCAAATCTGGCATAACATTTTAACCTCGCTCCGCTCCCTAATAGTATCAAAGTGTCAGAGTATCAAAGTGTCAGAGTATCAAAGTTGCTTTGACACGAGCTCACGAAGTGAGCGATGACACTTTGACATTTTGACACTAATAAATAGGCACACCCTCTCTTTTGGTAAGCTTATGAAACTCTTCAATCAATCTTAAGGTAGTTTTACCCGGTTTCCCGCTGCCGATAATATGCTCATCTATTTTTACCACCGGTATAATCTCGGCCGCTGTCCCGGTCAGAAAACATTCATCGGCGCTATACAACTCTTCTATTTTCACCTCTTTTTCGGCTGAGGCAATCTTAAATTGCCGGGCCATATCCAAAATAATCGCCCGGGTAATCCCTTCCAGCAGCCCCAAATGAACCGGTGGAGTGAGAAGTTTTCCCTGGCGAATAATAAAAATATTGTCCCCGGTACATTCCGTAACTAACCCCTGGTAATCCAGCATAATCCCTTCTATCGCATTTCTACCCATAGCTTCAATCTTCCCTAAAATGTTGTTTAAATAATTCAATGACTTTATTCGAGGGTCAAGGGCTTTAGGATGGTTGCGCCGGGTGGCAAGGACAACAATTTTTAAACCCTGTTTGTAAAAGCTCTCTGGATAAAGGCTAATTTTATCAGCAATAATAACAACGGTGGGACGCTGGCATTTTCTGGGATCAAGCCCTAAATCTCCTTTCCCCCGGCTGACGATCAGGCGGATATAAGCATCCTTGAGTTCATTTTTCCTTAAAGTCAAAAGGACAGCTCCTTTAAGCTCCTCTTTTCTTAAGGGAATCTTAAGGGCAATTCTCTCGGCCGATTTGTAAAGCCGGTTAAGATGCCCTTCCAATCGAAAGACTTTCCCTTCATAGGAACGGATACCTTCAAAAATCCCATCGCCATAGAGAAATCCATGGTCGAAAACAGAAATTTTAGCTTCGCTTTGCTTATAAAACTTTCCGTCTATATAAATCTGCAGTTCCATGCTTTCATCCCTTCTTACCGAATACTCCCTGGTTTTGTCTGCCTTCTGTCTTCCGCCTTCCGTCTTCTGTTTTCTGTCTTCTGTTATCTGTCTTCTGCCATCTCTCTAAGCGCTCCATCTTTTAATCTGAGTACTCTTTCAGACTTCCGGGCTAGAGCTCCTTCATGAGTAGCCAAAATAAAGCTTTTTCTTTTTCCCTTATGCAGCTTTTTAAATAATAATTCCTCAATTATCTCCCCGCTTTGGCGGTCCAAATTGCCAGTCGGCTCATCGGCAAAAATTATCTCTGGCTCATTGATTAAAGCCCGCGCAATAGCTACCCGCTGCTGCTCCCCTCCGGATAAACAGCCGGGTTTATGACTGGCCCTTTTGGCTAAACCCATCTCTTCTAAAAGCTTCATTCCTTTCTTTCGTATTTCAAAAAAATTTCCCCTCCCTGGGCCAATTAAAGAAGGGAGCATCACATTTTCCAAAGCGCTAAATTCCGGAAGGAGATGATAAAATTGGAAAATAAACCCCATTTTGTATTTACGGAATTGATCCCTTTTTCTTTCAGAGAGGGATATAAGAGAACCCTTTTCCCAAAAGACCTCACCGGAGGTGGGAGAATCTAAAGTGCCTAAAATGTGCAATAAAGTGCTCTTTCCTGCCCCAGAGATACCGACGATACTTAAACTTTCGCCTCTCTCCAGGGTTAGGTTAATGCCTTTAAGAACCTCTAAAACCTCAGAACCATTTCGGTAAATTTTCTTTAAACCCCGGGCGGCTAAAAGCTCACTCATAACGAATTGCCTCAATCATATTTAACCGGGAAGCCTGCCAGGCCGGATAGATTGTCGCTAATAAACTGATTAAAAAAGCCGCCCCAGCAATTCTTAAAAAATCCAAATTTTCCATTTTAACCGGTAGGTATTCGATATAATAAATATCGCCTGGCAACTTAATAAATTGATATTTCTCAAGCAAACTAGCCAATCCATACCCCCCAAAACATCCCAAAACCGTCCCCACCAAACCGATAGTTAATCCCATCATAATAAAAATGGTCAAAATACTTCGGCGGCTGGTCCCCAGGGAACGAAGTATACCGATATCCCGGGTTTTCTCCATAGTAATCATAATTAAGGTGCTAATGATATTGAAAGCAGCCACAATAACAATCAAGGTTAGAATAATAAACATCGCCTTTTTTTCTAGCTGCAAGGCGGAAAAAAGATTGCGGTTAGCCTCAAACCAGCTTTTGACTATATAAGGAAAGCCTAAATCTCGGCGTAAATCTTTGCTCAGGCGGCCAGCTTCATCTAAATTGTCGAGTTTTAAGGCCAGTCCGGTAATGCTGTCATCAAGCCCAAAAAGCCGCTGTGCCTCTTCCAATTCCAGATAGGCCAGATGAGAATCATAATCATACATACCCGATTTAAATATGCCTTGAAGCTTGAATCGGCTCAACTGGGGTATGGAGCCCAGGGGTGTTAAGGTAAAACTGGGCGAGATTACGGTAAGCATCTCCCCCGCCTTGACATTTAAACTCCTCTTTAGCTCTTCCCCGATAAGAATCCATTTGCGGCTGCCTTTAGGGATTTTACCCTCTTTTATAAAACTATTTAACCCGGTAGTCTCTATTTCCTGAAAGTAATCAACCCCTTTGACCATTACTCCCTGAATGCGGTCTCTATGACGGAGCATTGCCTGCCCGTAGATGTAAGGTGAAATAGCCCGGACATGAGGATAATTTTTCAATCTTTCAATTAAATCCGGGTATCGATAAAGGGCCGGCTGGCCTTCGACATAAATATGGGCATTAGTCCCCAAAATTTTATTTTTTAGCTCCGAATTAAAACCATTCATTACCGCCAGAACAACAATCAGGGCCATCACCCCAATCATCACCCCGGCCATGGAAATCAGGCTGATTAAAGAAATAAAGGCTTCTTTCCGTCTCCCCATAAGGTAACGCAAACTTATGAATAATTCAAAAGGTAAACGCATAGTAGTCTTTAGCTCTTTGCTCTTAGCTTTTTTACATTACACATAACACATCACACATTACACAATTACTATGAGCTATAAGCCCTTTCCTATTTCTCCGGCCTAAGTTGAGGAAAAAGAATTACCTCTCTAATTGAATGGCAATCGGTCAGTAACATTACCAATCGGTCAATACCAATACCTAACCCGCCGGCCGGAGGCATACCGTATTCAAGCGCTTTTATAAAATCTTCGTCCAGCTTTTTCTTCCTTTGAGTATCCCTTTTAAGCTGGGAAATAAGTCTTTTTTTCTGTATCCGGGGATCGTTCAGCTCAGTATAAGCATTGGCTAATTCTTGGCCGTTAATAAACAGCTCAAAGCGTTCGGCCGTTTCCGGCTCATCCTTCTTAGCTTTAGCTAAGGGAGTAAGTTCAATCGGGTAATCAATGACAAAAGTAGGTTGAATAAGATAAGGCTGAACTAATTTATCGAATATAGTAACCATAATCTCTGCCTTGTTTTCTTCGCCGGCCAAATCCAAATTTAACTCTTTCGCCGCCTTTTTGGCTTTTCCAAAACTATCAATATCCCTGAAGTCTATTTTGGTTTTTTTCCTGATGGCATCCATAAAATTAACCCTTTCCCAGGGAGAGGACAGTCTAATTATTTTACCCTCGGAGCTTAATTCCGAAGAGCCCAAGATTTTCTCTGCCAGAAGAATTATCAAAGATTCAGTCAAATCCATCATCAACTGGTAATCACCGTAAGCCGCATAAACCTCTAACATGGTAAATTCAGGATTATGACGGGTAGAAAGGCCTTCGTTGCGAAAGTTACGATTTATCTCGTAAACCTTCTCAAAACCGCCGACTAACAACCGCTTTAAATATAATTCGGGAGCAATTCTTAAAAAAAGTTCGGTATCCAAAGCCTTATGGTAGGTAACAAAGGGCTCGGCTTTCGCTCCGCCGGGAATCGGCTGCATCATCGGTGTCTCAACTTCAAGGTAACCTTTTTTATTCAGAAATTCCCGGGTTAAGGTAATTATCTGACTCCGCCTTAAAAATATATCTTTCACTTTGGCATTGGCAATTAAATCCACATAGCGCTCCCGGTAGCGGGCTTCAGTATCCCGTAAACCATGCCATTTTTCTGGAAGCGGCCTTAAAGCCTTAGCCAAAACCGTTAATTTTTCAACTTTAACGGTTAACTCCCCCGTCCGGGTTTTAAACAAAGTCCCCTTCACTCCGATTATATCCCCCCGGTCAATGAGCCGGGAAATTTCAAACTCTACTTCTCCCAGAATATCTAATTTTAAATAGAGTTGAATCTTGCCGCTATCATCATGTAAATCAGCAAATACCGCTTTCCCATGCCCCCGCATTAACATTACCCGTCCGGCAATTTGCACCGGGGTTTTCTCCAACTCTTCACCCAAAGAAGCGAATTTCTCTCTTAATTCCCTAATGGAGTGCGTCCGCAGAAAAGACTGCCCGTAGGGAGCAATACCCCTGGCTTCTAAAACCTCAAGGTTCTTAAGCCGCTCTTCAACTTGAGCTTGCGGTTTGTCCTTCTCACCCATATTACCTCGCTTTTTATTACATTAAGCAGCTATTTTATTATAAAGAGAATCCTCTGTCAAGTGCTGTTTGGCCAATTGAATTAGTCTTTACCAACCTACCTTTTCCTTTTTAAAGCGGCAAAAATAAAAGAATCTATCTCACCATCCATAACCGCCTGGACATTCCCTTTTTCCAGTTTAGTGCGGTGGTCTTTCACTAAAGAGTAGGGGTGGAAAATATAGGAACGAATTTGGCTGCCCCAGGCAATTTCTTTTTTCTCATCCCAATCTTCCTCTAATTTTTTTAATTTCTCTTTTTTATATTGTTCGTAAAGCCGGGATTTAAGAACCTTTAAAGCCGTCTGTCTATTTTTGTATTGTGACCGCTCGCTCTGACACTGCACCACTATCCCGGAAGGCAAATGAGTAATTCTTACCGCCGAATCGGTCACATTAACATGCTGTCCGCCCGGGCCGCTGGCTCGATAAGTATCGATTTTCAAATCGTTCGCTTTTATATCTACCTCTATATCTTCTTCGATTTCCGGGATAATATCCACTGAAGCAAACGAAGTATGTCTCCTCCGGTTGGCATCGAAAGGAGAGATTCTTACCAGCCGGTGGACACCAATTTCATTTTTAAGATAACCAAAGGCATAATCTCCCGAAATAATCGCCGTCATACTTTTTACCCCGGCTTCTTCTCCGGGCAAAAAATCGACTACCTCCAGGGAATATCCTTTTTTTTCTGCCCAGCGGGTATACATTCTGAGAAGCATCGCCGCCCAATCGCAGGCTTCAGTTCCTCCGGCTCCGGCATGGATACTAATAATTGCCGGTCTTATGTCATTTCGGCCGCTTAAGAAAACCTTAAACTCCAAACTCTCTATATCTTGGATTAACTCTGTAGCGTCTTTAACTAAATCTTCAACTAAATCTTTGTCTTTTCCTTCGCTTATAGCCGCCAATTCCTTTAAATCATCAAAACGGTGGACGATATTTAAAAAAGGCTCAATCTGCCGTCTGAGCAAATTTAATTCCTGGATACTCCTTTTCGCCTGGAGTGGGTCCTGCCAGAAATCAGGACTTTGAACCAGCTTATTAAGTCCGCCTAACCTTTCTTTCTTCTGCTGCAGGTCAAAGATACCCCCGGAGTTCAATTAATTTTTTATCTAATTCCTTAATAATTGTTTCTAACGGCTCTTTCACCATCGCCTCCCTAAATGGTTCGTGGTTCATAGCTCTTCGCTCATAGTTTTTTTGCTGTTATCTTTTTACCATGAGACACTAGCTATGAGCCAAAATTTTTATCCCTTTGTATCTACCCTCTTATGATTACACTTATCGCTATTAATCCCCCGCTGCCTAATAAATTCAGCCAGGCAAACCAATCACCAAAACGGGTATAAAAAGTCAATTTATCTATCAGGCCGGCTTCCTGGATTAGGAATCCTCTCACCCAGAGCGGATTACCCTTATTATCGGCCACTTCTCCTAAAATTTCTCCCTGGGGGCTGATAAAGGCGGAAATTCCCGTATTGGCGCAACAAATTAGATAACGACGATTCTCTATGGCCCTAAAAACACCCATAGCCATATGCTGGAAAGGAGCGCTGCTTTTCCCGAACCAGGCATCGTTAGTAATGTTAATTAAAAATTCTGAGCCTTTTTTTGTAAATTGGCGGACTAAATCGGGAAAGATATCTTCAAAACAAATAAGAACATTAAATTTCCCCTGGGGTATTTCAAAAATTATCTTTTCTTTTCCCGGGGTATAATCACCCACTTCCTGAAAAACCCTATCAAAAAAATGTAGGAAATATTTTTTTTTAGGGACATATTCGCCAAAAGGGACCAAATGAAGTTTATCATACCTGGCTTTGAGCTCTCCTTCGGGTGAAATTAAAAAAGCACTATTAAAATATTCTCCCCTTTCTTCGAAATAATAGGGCGAACCAACCAAGAGGAAACCGGCGCTTGTTTCCGCCAGAAAACTTAAGGTGTTGCGCCATTCCAAATCCTGCGGCAGAGAAACGGTTACCGCTGTCTCCGGCCAAATAATTAAATCCGGACGATTAAAAGCCGCTTCTTCGGTAAGAACCTGATAAATCTCTCGATTATAATTTTCATATTCGTCCAGCCATTTTATATTTTGCGAAATATTTCCTTGGATAACGGCAATCTTTAGAGTTTCCCGGGCTTCATATCCTTTGAAAATTTTCTTTCCATATCCGAAACAAATAAAAAATAGAACGGCCACAATTAAAGGGCCAATCCATTTATTTTTTAGCCCGCCTCTTTTTAATGATCCGCCGCCTGCCACCCAGGAAGGGGTTACCTGAACGAAAATTTCCGCCAGGGCAGCATTGACAGCCACAATTAAGAAAGAAAGGCCGTAGACCCCGGTAAATTCCGCTATCTGAATCAGGCCTAAATTAAGATACTGGCTGTTGCCCAAAGGCAGCCAGGGGAAACCGGTCAGGAAAGAACCCCTTAACCATTCCAGGCCCACCCAGAGAACCGGACTGATAAAAGTTAAAGAAAAATTTGTTTTCTTCTGAATGAATTTTATCCCGGCTCCCCAGAGAAAAAAATAAATTGCCAGATAGAAAGCTAAAAGGGCCAACCCGACGGTAGTAACCAATCTCAGCCAGAAAAGAACAGCCAGCCAGAACACAAATCCTAAAAAAAAAGAAAACCGGCCTGACTCTGCAGGCGATTTTCCTTCTATCGCCAAAAAGAAGGGAACTAAAGCCACCCAGGCTAAGGGTTCCAAATCAAACCGGGGAAACGATAAAACCAATAGAACCGCACTGATTAAAATTAAAAAATAATCTTTTTTCCTCATCAACTCTTTCTTTATTTTTTCCCCGTTACCCGCCCATTTTTATTTCCCGCAGCACCTTTTATATTTCTTGCCGCTGCCGCACGGACAAGGGTCATTACGGCCAATCTTTTTCCCCTCCCGTTCAAAAGGTTTGCTGGCCGGCCTGGTTTCTTTTTTATCTTCAGAGACCTCTGTTCTTTCGCCCGGGCCTGGTGAAGATTCCCTAAATGAAGAGTATTCGTCATGAATCATGGTTGCCGCCGGCCTAACCGGACGAGCCCTTTCCGGCCGGGCGGCTACTTCAATTTTATAGAGGTACTCCAGAGCATCAAATTTAATCCTTTCAATCATTTCCTGAAACATAGAATGAGCTTCTTTTTGATATTCAATTAATGGGTCGCGTTGCCCGTAAGCCCTCAGACCAATCCCCTCACGCAAATTATCCATCGCATAGAGATGGTCTTTCCATTGGTTATCAACCGTTTGCAAAAGCACCATTCTCTCTAAATGGCGCATAAATGCTTCGCTTAGCCTCTTTTCCTTCTGCTGATAATACTCCTTGAGTTTCCCTAAAATTTTTTCTTTCATCTCATCCCGGGTAATAGTTTCCAGGTCTACTCCATTACGCCCCGTTATAAAATCTCCTTTGAGATGAACTCCACCGCTGATTTTGCCGGCAGCTTTATCTAAAGGGCTAAAATCGAACTCCACCCCGAAAAGATTTTTTAGCTTTTCCTCCAAACCTTCGAGATTCCACTCCTCCGGATGGACCTTTTCTCCCAGATACAAATCTGTCAATGAATCAAGGGAATCACTAACCATCTCTTCCATATATTCCTTTAAATTTTTCCCTTCAAGGATCATTTGGCGCTGGCTGTAGATTATCTCTCTTTGTTTATTCATTACGTTGTCGTATTCTAAGATATGTTTTCTAATCTCGAAATTCTGTCCCTCTACCCGTCGCTGTGCAGTTTCAATTGCCCGGGTAACCAAGGGATGGGTAATCGGCTGGTCCTCTTCCATCCCCAGCCTGTCCATAATCAAAGAAAGGCGGTCTGAACCAAAGATACGCAGGAGATTATCTTCCAGTGAAAGATAAAAACAGGATGACCCGGGATCTCCCTGTCGCCCGGCTCGGCCGCGCAGCTGGTTATCAATACGGCGAGCCTCGTGCCTTTCGGTGCCGATAATATGCAGCCCGCCTATATTAGCCACTCCTTCTCCTAAAACAATATCTGTTCCCCTCCCGGCCATATTAGTAGCAATTGTTATCCCTCCCCGTTGTCCGGCTAAAGCGACAATTTCCGCTTCTTTCTCATGATATTTAGCGTTAAGAACACTGTGGTCAAGCAATCCCCTCTGTTTTAAAAGACCGCTCAAGCGTTCTGATGTATCGATAGAAATCGTACCGATTAAAACCGGACGCCCTTTTTTATGCATCTCCTCTATTTCATTTATGACCGCCTGGAATTTCTCTTTCTCCGTTTTATAAATCATATCCGGGTGGCTATGCCGAATCAAAGGTTTATTGGTAGGAATGACTACCACGTCTAAATTATATATTCCCGCAAATTCTTTGGCTTCGGTTTCGGCTGTACCCGTCATTCCGGCCAGCTTCTCATAAAGGCGAAAATAATTTTGGAAGGTAATTGTGGCCAGGGTCTGATTTTCCCTCTCAATCTTCACCCCTTCTTTTGCTTCCAGAGCCTGATGTAAACCATCGCTATAACGCCGTCCCGGCATTAATCTGCCGGTGAATTCATCGACGATTAAAACCTTTCCGTCTTTAACCATATAGTCAACATCCCGGTTAAAATTGCAGCGGGCCTTAAGCATCTGTTCGGCATGATGTTTATATTCCATCGTTTCAATAGTGTGAAGGTCTTTTAAGCCTAGCGCCTCGGCAACCTTCATTTCTCCCTCTTCGGTAAGGTAGGTAGTGTTCGCTTTCTCGTCGATAATATAATCGCCGGTCTCTTTCTTGGTTTCTTCATCACGGCTTCCTTTTTTAAGCCGGGGAAAAATCCGGTTCAATTTATAGTATTTATCCGTCGATTCCTCTGCCGGTCCAGAAATAATTAAAGGGGTACGGGCTTCATCAATCAGGATGCTATCCACTTCGTCGACGATAGCATAATGAAGGGGGCCCTGGACACAATCTTCCTTACGCACCGCCATATTATCCCTGAGATAATCAAACCCAAACTCGTTATTTGTGCCATAGGTGATATCACAATGATAGGCTTGTTTTCTTTCCTCAGGAAGCATATCATGCTGAATTACCCCCACGGTCAGGCCTAAAAATTCATAGATTGGCCCCATCCAATCGCAATCCCGGCGGGCTAAATAATCGTTTACGGTAACTAAATGAGCCCCTTTACCAAGCAGGGCATTGAGGTATAAAGGCAAGGTAGCCACCAAAGTTTTCCCTTCCCCGGTAGCCATTTCGGCGATTTTCCCCTGATGAAGAACAATTCCGCCTAAAAGCTGAACATCAAAATGACGCATATTGATTGCTCTTCGGCTGGCCTCCCTGACTACAGCAAAAGCCTCTATTAAAACATCTTCGAAAATTTTATTCCGGGCTAATTTCAATTTCTCTTTGAGCCTTATTTTTTCTTCGGGGGTAATAACCTCTCTAAGCCTTGCCTCAATTTCTTTGATTTCTTCTTCGAACTCCTGATTTTTCTTCTGCACCTGGTCCCGGAAAAAATCTGTCTTGGAACGAAGTTTTTCATCGCTCAGGCGGGAAATCTCCGGCTCCAGGGCATTAATGGCTAAAACCTTAGGCAGAAGTTGTTTAATATCCCGTTCGCTTTTACTCCCAAAGACTTTAGATAAAATATGGTTTAACATTTTTTCTTTTTTCTCTCTTTTTTCAGCAATTGTTCTTTTTTCCTTAGCCCTAGGGAAAAACCTCCTAAACTGCCGTCACTGCGAATAACCCGATGGCAGGGAATAATTCCGGGATAAGGATTCCTTTTTAAGGCCTGGCCGACTGCCCGGGCCGCTTCGGGACGGCTTACCATTTTTGCCACCCAGGCATAACTGCGAGTCTCCCCTTCAGGAATAGTTTTGACCATATGCCAAACCGCCCGCTGAAAATCGGTATACCGGGATAAATCTACATTCCTCTTCATATAGCGTAATGAAATTTCCCCCTAAAAACTCGGATAATCTTTAATCTAACGAGGACAAACACAGGGTATTGCCCCGCATTTAGGACAGCCTTTTTCATAAATCTTTAAGGCCTTTTCCAAATTGATACCCATAAGGTTAGCCAGGCTGGTCAACCAGGCTAAACAATCGGCCATCTCCATTTGCTTCCCGGTAAAATCCCCTTTTCTTATCTCCTCAGCTAATTCGCCTAATTCCTCCATTAACCATAAAAAAGTCCGGCTTACCCCTCTTCGGTTATCCTTGTCAAAATAAATCTTATGCATCAAATCCTGAAAAGCGCTTATCTCCATTGATGCCCTCCTCCATATTCATACTGCAAGATGGATAAAACTGCCAGGGCAGCGGTATCGGATTTTAAAACATTCGCACCCAAGTTGATTAAATTAAAGCCGCTAAGTTTTGCCTGTTTTATTTCCTCGGAAGAAAACCCCCCTTCCGGCCCGATAAGAACCAAAATATTGCAAGGCCTGCCTTTATGCCTAATATTTCTTTTAAGCGCGCCTCCTTCGGAGCTCAAACAGAAGAACAAAACCAAATCAAACTCCGCTATTTTCCTTAAAAATTGAGAGAATTTAATTATTCGGCTGATTACCGGCAGACTGACCCGGCCGGATTGTTTAGAAGCGGAAACAGCAATTTTCTCCCAGCGTCTTCGGGCCGCCTCGGCCTTAGTTCTATTCATTTTCACCACCGAGCGTTGAGTCTCCAAGGGGAAAATTTTATCCACTCCTAATTCTGTCGCCTTCTCCACCAGATAATCCATTTTTCCTCTGGCGGGAATTCCCTGGGCCAAAGTTATGCTTGGCTGGTTTAATCTTTTTACCTTTTTCCTGGTTAAAATTTTCACTATTGCTGATTTTTTCCCTTCCTCAATTATTGGGCCTTCATAGCTATTGCCCTGTCCGTCAAAAATAGCTACTTCGTCCCCTTTTTTCAGCCGCATCACTTTAAGAAGGTGATGGGCCTCTTTCCCTTCGATAAAAATTTTATCGTCTTTGACACTTTCCGGAGGTGAAAAGAAACGGCTCATTTCTTCTCCCATGTTTTCATAATCCCTTTATAGACCTTATCGAAGTTATCCTTGGTAAGCTCAAAAATCTTTAACCGCGGGCAAATCTTTAAATTCTCGGCGAACTCGTTTTTACTTTGACTCACTACTGCTAAAACCCTTTTGGGGCTATTTAGAGACTTAACAACCTTATCCTTAAAGTTATGAGAAAATAATTCCATCTTTCCGATTTCATCGATAATGACTATCCCCTTACTGCCAATAGCCTGACTAACTGCTTTCACGCCCACTCTTTCTAAATCGGCGAGATTAACCCCATATTTCCCGACGCGGAATTTACTTCGATATTTTTCCCGGGCTAACTTTCCTTTCTCTCCGGATAAGGAAATAACATCGAATCCGATTCGTCCTTTTTCTTTTCTTACTTCTTGAGTATAAAACCCCCCGGCGCTGCCACCGTAAAAATTAGCTATTTTTTTTATCAGCGTTGTCTTCCCAACGCCGGGTTTCCCGGTAATAAAAATATTTTTCATAACAGAAAAATGAATTGCAATTCGGTTTCTCGTAAAATGCTGGGTAAATAAAAAGTCAAGGTATTTCGTGGCCTTCTATCGAACAGGTAGGCTTTTCACCTATGGTGTTTAGGGAATAAGTGCCTTGGGAAGGGCATTGGGGCCTTAATTTAATGAAGTCCGGGACTATATCGCTAAAACATACCGTATCGCCCGGCGATAATTTTGCCGAGGCAGCAAATCTTTCGAGGGCTTCTTCAATCTGTTTAAGGTTGGATATACAGGTTATTCTCTCAACTTCCCTTTGAGTTTTTATATAGCTGGGGACAGCAATAACCACTAAGAGAGCCAAAATAGAAAGAACAACTAAAATTTCCAGCAGGGTAAACCCCGACTTATTTTTCATCCTTCTATGCTCTCAGTTTAAAATTGCTATTGGCTGCCTTCAATTTCTCAACAAGCCTTTTGATTTCATCAAGATTACTCGAAGAGCTAATTTTTTCTAATAACTCGCGGTTATTTCTAAATTCTTCATTAAGCTTTTTAGTCAACTCTTCCAGAGAATCAGCCAGAGACTGAAATTCGTCATTTTTTCTCAGCTTGGAGACCAGAGTCAAATCCCCTTTCGCCATAGCCCGGAGGTTATGTTCGAGCCGATAAACCGGGCCGGCAATTTTGTGGGAGACAAAGATACTGGCTATGGCAATTAAAAAAGCTAAAAAAATAAGCTGGCCAACCAGGCAGAAATTGGCGTATTGAAATACACTTAGCAAATTCACATAAATTGCTTTTTCAAGGAAAAACCGGCTGATTAATTTCCAGTTAAAAATATAGATCCTGTAAGTAACTAACAGTATGATAGTGCACATGCCCAGGAAGACAGCTATAGCAAACTTTAATTGGAACGGCTTTTGTACAAAATAGTTTTTCCTTCTAAATAGCTTCTTCCCATCAGCAAATGATTTCTCCATATTCCCCTCTCCTTCTTTCATATATAAGGATTTTATAGCATAAGTGGGGTTTAGTCAATAAAAAAATCTCTTGCCTAAAATCCGAGAAAAGGAGTAAAATAAATAAACGATTAATGTGGTAATTATAAACGGTGAATGGGAACCGGTAATATTTTAACAACTTGACAAGGAGGTGAAAATTATGGCTAAGTTAGCTCAAGAATTATTAGTCGCCACTCCCAATAAAGCAGGAATGCTGGCCAAAGTCTGCGGCACTATTACTGCCGCCGGAGCAAATATTACCGCTATCTGCGCTTATGTGGTGGCCGATGAGGGTTATTTCCGCATCATAAGTTCGGATAATGCCAAGGCAAAAACTGCCTTAGAGTCTTCAGGATTCAGAATTACTGAAAACGAGGTAGTCATCGCCGAGTTAGAAAATAAGGCGGGAGCCGCCAAAGAGATGGCGCAAAAATTAGCCCGGGCAGGAATTGACTTGAAAAATATCTACGGGACTACCAGCGGGACTGGTTTAGCTACCCTCGTTTTTACCGCCGATAATAACCCAAAAGCGGTTGGGTTGCTAAATTAGAGGCGGGAAATAAAATCTTTGAAATTCTGCATCTTTAGGGAATTTGCGGCTGCTTCATCCGCATCTTTCAGAAGCTTCTGCAGGTATTTTTTTGCCTGGTCATCTTTTAAATTAAAAGAGCTATCGCCATAAGTGCGCAAAACCTCAAGGACCTCTTTGAGTAAAATTTTCTCTATGGGCTTGGCCGGCTGATAATTAATTTCCTCGCCTT
>CAZDME010000022.1:0-19844 GCA_964506785.1 uncultured bacterium
TAATCCCTTCTCTTTTAAACCGTGGATTGACTTCATTTCATTTAAATCGGAAAATTTATAGACTTCGGCACAGATAAATCCTTTTTCCATATCCGAATGGATTTTTCCGGCCGCTTCTTTAGCTTGAATTCCCGAAGGCACCGGCCAGGCCTGGATCAATTCTGCCTCCGTGGTAAAAAAGGTGATAAGATTTAACAATTTATAGGCCGCTTTAACCAGCATTTCCAAGGAGGATTCTTTCATACCCAAATCCTTTTTAAATTCTTCTCGCTCTTTCTCTTTAAGTTCACCCAATTCTTTTTCCAAGGAGGCACATAAAGAAACTACCTGGGTTTCCTCCAATTCTGCTTTCTTGCGTATGGATTGAATAAAAGGGTGCCCGTATTGGAGAACGGCCTTTTCACCAACATTAGCCGCATAGAGAACCGGCTTGAGGGTAAGCAAACTATATCCTTTAATTCTAAAAATTTCTTCTTGAGAAAAAGACATCCCTCTAATCCTTTCGCCGCGGGATAAAGCCTCTTTTAATTTTTCCAGTAATTCCTTTTCCTTCTTGATTTTTTTCTCGCCGCTGCGAATCTGTTTCACAACCTTCTCCAGTTTCTTTTCAACGAGATTTAAATCGGCCAAAATTAATTCCGTGTCAATTATTTCGATATCTCGAATCGGATCCAGACTCCGGGCAATATGGGCAATTTCTTTGTTTTCAAAACAACGGACCAGATGAATCAGAGCATCAGCCGATCGGACATAGGAAAGGAATTCATTGCCTAAACCTTCTCCTTGGCTGGCTCCTTTAACCAGCCCGGCTAAATCGACAATTTTTATTCTTGCGGGAATTTTTCTTTTTCCGCCAAGCAGCTCAAAAATTATATCTAAGCGTCCGTCATTCACAAATACGGCGCCGACATTCGGCTTGATGGTGCAAAAAGGATAATTTGAAACACCAACTTCGGCCCGGGTCAAAGCACTAAACAGGGTGGACTTGCCAACATTCGGCAAACCTATTATTCCCACCTGCACTAAGTTTTCTCCTGAAAGGTTATACCCCTAAAAGATTTTTAGTCCGAACTTAAAAGGATATTTCTCAATGCAACAAAATTACTATTTAAACAGAGAATTTTTTAAAACAAAACTGGCAAAAACAATCGAAACCATGGACATCAGTTTAATTAAAATATTCAGAGACGGACCGGCGGTATCTTTTAAGGGATCGCCGACCGTATCGCCAACCACCGCTGCTTTATGGGCAAAAGAACCTTTAGCTTTTTCGTCAGACTCGATGCATTTTTTCGCATTATCCCAGATACCACCGGCGTTCGCCATAGTAATGGCTAAAATGAACCCAGAGACTAAGGCGCCGGTTAAAAGCCCGGCCGCGGCTTCGACACCAAAAACTAAACCAATAATTAACGGTGAGGCTAACGCTATCAAGGCGGGAAAAATCATCTCTCTCTGGGCTGCTTTGGTACAAAGGTCAACACAACGGACATAATCGGCCTTGGCCTTTCCCTCCATTAAACCACATATTTCTTTAAACTGCCGGCGGACTTCTTCGACAATACTAAAGGCAGTCCGGCCAACCGCCCGGATAGTCAAAGAAGAAAAAAGAAATGGGAGGACACCGCCAATAAACAAACCGCAGATAACCGCCGGGTTCAATAACGACAAATTTATAACTTTAGAAAGATTGGCTTTGTCTATAATCAAATTTAATTCATTGCGATAGGCAGCAATTAAAGCCAGCGCCGTTAAAGCGGCCGAACCAATAGCAAAACCCTTACCAGTAGCTGCCGTGGTGTTGCCTAAGGCATCTAAGGCGTCGGTTCGCCGCCGAACCTCAGGAGGCAACCCAGCCATCTGGGCATTTCCGCCGGCATTATCGGCCACCGGGCCATAGGCATCAGTCGCTAAAGTCATCCCCAAGGTCGAAAGCATACCCACCGCGGAAATAGCCACTCCATATAAACCTAAATTAGGATTTTCTCCTCCGCCAGAAGCAAAATAGCTGATTAAAATCGCCAGGCTCACGGTTATTACCGGAATAACCGAAGCAAGCATTCCCCAGGCCAAGCCGTTAATTATCGTTATCGCTGAACCGCTTTTAGCCGATTCGGCGACACAACGCGTTGGAGAATAACGACTCGAAGTAAAAAATTCGGTGGAAAGGCCGATAATTACCCCGGCTAAAAGTCCAGATAAAACTGCCCAATAGATGTTAAAAAGTTGACTGCCTAAAATAAACTTGATTACAAAGAAAGCACCCCCGGCCACCAAAATTGCGGTGCCAAAAATACCCCGGCGCAAAGCCCTGAGCAAAGTAGCTACTTCTGCCTTATCTCCGGCCTTAATAAAAAAAGTGCCGATAATGGAAGCGATTACGCCGATTGAGGCCATAACCATAGGAACGGTTAATCCGGAAGTGCCTAATCCGGCGGCAACTCCTAAGGAGGCTGTGGCGACAATAGTGCCGACATAGGATTCATAAAGATCCGCCCCCATCCCGGCAACATCGCCAACATTGTCTCCAACATTATCAGCAATAACGGCGGCATTCCGGGGATCATCCTCCGGAATATCCGATTCAACCTTGCCAACTAAATCCGCTCCCACATCCGCCGCTTTAGTATAGATGCCTCCACCGACGCGGGCAAAAAGAGCCTGAGAACTGGCTCCCATGCCAAAACAAAGCATGGTACTGGTAATATATTGGATTTTTTGCGGCTCAAGAATTTCTCCGGCAACCACTTTCGCCTGATAATACCAATTGAGAAAGTAATACCAGATACTTAAATCTAGAAGTCCCAAGCCCACAACTGCCATTCCCATGACGGCGCCGCTGGAAAAAGCAACCTTTAATCCCTGATTTAGACTAAATCTGGCCGCCTGAGCGGTTCTCCCTCCGGCCTGGGTAGAAAGAGTTAAACCAATAAAACCAGCCAATCCGGAAAAGAAACCTCCGGTCAAAAAAGCAAAGGGAACAAAAATTACCAGATAGCCGCGCCAAACCAAAAGCAACAAAACAAAAAACATAAAGGCAAAAAAGAGGCCAACGCCGGTGTACTGCCGTTTTATGTAAGCTAAAGCGCCAACCCTTACGGCAGAGGCAATCTTCATCATCTCCGGACTTCCTTCATCTTTTTTCAAAACGTAAATGATAAGCAGCGCCGCAAATACTAAGGCAGCGATTGAACCAACTGGTGCCAGCCAAATTAAATTAGCCATATCTTAATTTCCTCCTCCGTTAAATTAAACTTTATCCGGCGAAATACGAACGGTCTTGCCGTTTTTCCAAATAGCAAGAGGACGGCCTGTTTTCTTATGTTGGGCCACCACCTCTTTTACTGCTTCTTTTAAAGCAATCATTGCTTTATCCTGTAAAGATTTTTTTCGTTTCATAAGTTACCTCACTAATGCCTTTATTTTTTTGAATAACTCCTGATTGGTTATCACAACATTCCCATTTTTCATTTTGGCTATTAATCTTGGTAGAGAGCCGGCATTATCAAACAACATCCATGAATTAAGTAAAGGCTGATATAATTTGAAAAAATTGCAGATGGATCTTTTAAAACGCCTCCTTACATCTTGAGCTGGAACATTATGTCCACCTTCTAAGACCCTGTCTTTAATACGGGCTATGGCCAGTTCCGAGTTCGGTATCCATAAAAAGAAAAGGTGGAGTTCATAACCTTTTAATTTTAAATTTGTAAAAAGATTGACATATAACCTGCCCGATAATGTAGTTTCAAAAGCAAAATCAACTCCTGAATCCTTAAATTCATGGATTTGAGATAAAACAAGTTTCCCCGCTTTAATGGCAACTTGTTTTGGAGAAAAAGGTGATAATCCCTGCGCAATAAGATCCGCATTTACAAAATTTGAACATCTGGCGTAATCTGGCAGAAACTTGTTGGCAAATGTTGTTTTTCCTGAACCGTTAGGCCCGGCGATTATATAAACGTTTTTATGGTTTTTCATCCGTTTTTAAAGTATCTCCTTTACCTCTAAAACCGCAGTAATCTTATATTCTAGATTGCTCTGCCAATTTCGAGTCTAAACTCGAAATTGGCTGCCGAGCTTGGATTCGAACCAAGAAACCAGGCTCCAAAGGCCCGTGTGTTGCCATTACACCACTCGGCAAATTCGTTATCTCGTTATTTCGTTATCTAGTTATTTCGTTATTCGTTACCCGTTATCCCGTTAGGCGGTTAAATCGATTCATGGCCGTATCAATCCCATCCTGAATAAAAACCTCCACCGCCTTTACGGCCAGGTCAATTAAAGAAGCGAGTTCTTTTTTTTGCCTGCGGTTAAATTGAGCCAGAACATACCCCGCCAACTCCTTTTTTCCGCCGCCAGAGATTCCCACTCTCAAACGAGGGAAAACATCAGTCCCTAAAGAACCGATAATTGAAGCTAAACCGTTATGACCTCCGGCTGAACCCCGTTTTCGCAACCGCATACTTCCCCAGGAAAGATTAACATCATCCAAAACAATTAATAAATCACATATATCCAGCCGAAACTTCTTGATTAAACGGCCGACTGCCCGGCCGCTTAAATTAACATAGGTCTGGGGCTTGGCTAAAACTACCGATTTCCTTTTCAGAAGCCCCTTTCCCCACCGGGAAGAATAACTTTCCTCATCTAATTTAAGCCTATATTTTTCTGCCAGAGCTTCAACCACTAAGAAGCCAAAATTGTGGCGGGTACTCCGGTAGAGGCGGCCTGGATTACCTAAGCCAACAATCAGCTTCACAAAATTTCTCCTTCATTTCACCTGCTCTACACTGTTTTTTACATTTCTTTCTTTTCTTTTTTCTCTTCTTTTTTCGCTTCTTTCTTTTCTTCTCCCTTTCCTTCCGTTACATCCTCTACCTCTTCTTCCGGTTTCTTTCCTTTTTTAATCACTTCGGGTTCGGTAATTTCTTCCTCCGGCAACTTTTC
The DNA here is from genome assembly GCA_964506785.1 of uncultured bacterium. Classification (GTDB taxonomy): domain Bacteria; phylum CAZDME01; class JAYEMH01; order JAYEMH01; family JAYEMH01; genus CAZDME01. Next base: position 4,951 of record CAZDME010000022.1, read on the forward strand.
CTCTTCAACTTCTATCTTTTTCGGCGCTCCGACCGAAATTACCACCTGTTCCAAATCAATCAGACTTTTAACTTTGGGAGGAATAGATAAATCTTTTACGTGGATAGTATCTCCAATCATCATCTTGGAGACATCCAATTCAATCTTTTCCGGAATATCGCTTGGCAAGCATTCCACTTCTAATTCCCAAAGAACATGGTCTAAAATTCCTTCCTGTTGAACCACCCCTGGCGCTTCACCTTTAATCACAATAGGAATTTTAGCCGTAATTTCTTTGTCAACAGCAAATTGATAAAAATCGACGTGCAGAATCCCATCCGAAGTGGGATTATGCTGTACTTCTTTTATAAAAACCTTCTTGGATACTTCCTTTTTCCCATCTTTTTTAATCTGGAGATCGATAATGGCATTCTCCCCATAATCGGAATGTAAAACCTTTTTAAATTCCTTTTCGTTAATACCGATAAGAATATTTTCTTTTTTTCCATAGACAACTGCCGGAATAGAACCTTTGGTTCGCAGCCGCCGCGAAGCACCAGTTCCTCTTTCTTGGCGAAAATGAGCTGACAAAGATAACTCTTTCATTTTAAATAATCCTCCCGTTTATTGGTAAAATACATTATACGCAAAATGCAAGGAAAAATTTAAGAAAATACAGCCTATACGAAGAGAGAGCTTACCGAGCTTCCTTCATGTATTCTGTTAATCGCCTCTCCCAAGAGGTTGGCTATCGACAAAACCTCCAATTTAGGGCAATTTTTTGCTTCTTCCTTTAAAGGGATCGTATTCGTCACCACTAATTTTTTTAGATTGGATTTATTAATTTTTTTAAGCGCCAAACCGGAAAGAACCGGATGAGAACACCCAGCATAAATCTCCTTTGCCCCTCTTTTTTCAACGGCTTCAGCCGCCTTGACTAAAGAATCAGCGGTATCAGCCATATCATCCAGAATAAGGGCAGTTTTTCCTTCAATTTCACCAATAACATTCATTACTTCGCTAACATTCGCTTTAGGACGGCGTTTATCAATCAGGGCTAAGCTAAAATTCATTCTGGCAGCAAAGGCCCTCGCCCGCTTGGCACTACCCATATCAGGAGAAACGACAACGGCGTCATCTAATTTCAGTTTTTTAAAATAATCGATGAAAAGGGGGGCCGCAAAAAGATGGTCAACCGGAATATCAAAAAAACCCTGAATCTGTCCGGAATGTAAATCGATCGTGAGAATGCGGTCAGCCCCGGCCCGGGTAATCAAGTTGGCCGCCAGTTTAGCCGTAATAGGAACCCGGGGTTGATCCTTGCGGTCTTGACGGGCATAACCAAAATAAGGAATAACGGCGGTAATCCTATCAGCGGAAGCGCGTCTAAAAGCGTCAAGCATAATCAAAAGTTCCATAAAATTATGGTTAACCGGCTGAGAAGTCGACTGGACGACAAATATATCCATACCGCGGACATTTTCATCAATCTTAATGGAAGTTTCTCCGTCGCTAAACTGTCCAACAGTAAGACTACCTAAGCTGAGCCCCAGATACCTGGCAATTTCATCAGCTAACTTTCGGTTAGAATTACCGGTAAAAATTTTTAATGCCCCGTTATGCATTGTTCTCTCCTTTCACTCCGTTTAAAGTAATCCAGCCTCTTCCGCGAAAAAGCTGAGCGTGCTTGCCTGAAGCGGAGATTTTCTATTAAGAAGTTTTAGTGATTTTCGAACCAGCTTCGATATATTTATCTTTCTTTATTTTTACCGGCCCGATTATATTCGTATGACTGCCAATAACGACATTTTCGGCAATTAGAGTTTTTCCGCTCCTGGTTCCATTCAGATTAGAAATGATAGTTCCGGCTCCAACTTCAACATTTTTCTTTAAAAAACAATCTCCGATATAGGAAAGGTGACAAATCCGTGAAGACTGCCCGATACGGCTTTTATTAATTTCTGCTAAATTTTCAACAACAGAGGCCTCTTCAATAATACTTCCTCCTCGAATATGGGAAAACGGACCAATGGAAACTTTATCCTTGATTTTTGCCCCATCAACAATTGACATTAATACCTTAACATGATTTTTTATCTCGGCATTTTTGATGTGCGATTGCGGGCCAATTTGGCAGCCCTGTCCAATTGAGGTCTTCCCTCGAATAAAGGTAAAGGGATAAATGGTTGTATCCATACCAATTTTGACTCCGCTGTCAATAAAGGTGTTATCAGGGTCAATAATGGTTACTCCTCTTTGCATTAATTCATCCAGAATTCGATGGCGTAAAATACGCTGGGCCTGGGTAAGTTGTTTTCGAGTATTAACGCCCAAAACTTCAGTCGCATCTAAAATGGCTAATCTTTCCACCGGAAGCTTTAGTGAAACAAAAATTTCAATGACGTCAGTTAAATAATACTCTTCCTGTTTATTATGAGACCTCACTTTTTCCAAAGATTTAAAAAGAAGCTGGCTGTCAAAACAATAGGTGCCGGCATTAATCTCCCGGATTTTTGCCTCTTTTGGCGATAGGTCGCGGTCTTCAGTGATTTTTTTAATTCTTTCTTTTTCATCTAAAATTATCCGTCCATACCCGGTAGGGTTGGAAATCTCGGTAGTCAAAACGGTAGCGGCTGCCCCGGTCGATTTATGTTTCTGGATGAGCTTGCGCAAGGTATGCGGCGTTAAAAGAGGGGTATCTCCGCAAACGACTAAAATCGTCCCGGAAAAGCTTCTAAGCCGGGATTTTGTCTGCAGTACGGCATGGCCCGTCCCCAAGCGCTTTTTCTGCACGATAAACTCAACCGATTTATCCCCTTGAAGTATTTTTTTAGTAAACGATTTCCCCTGTTCGCTGACTATGACTAAATTCCTCGTTAAGGGAATTTTTCCCAGGGTCTCGGTTATATATTTAATCATCGGTTTCCCGACTACCTCATGAATTATTTTCTGAAAATTAGACTTAATCCGGGTGCTCTGACCGGCCGCTAAGACCACACCAATCACATCCTTCATCTCTTCACCTGTTGAAATTTAAAATCAAACCTGGGATTCCCCTATATTTAGTCCCGGGGTTGATTTTGCCTTTTCCTTCTCATAAGCTTCCAGAACGGTTTTTTGAACGTAGTTCCGGGTTTCGACAGAAATAGGATGAGCAATGTCTTTGTGTACTTCTTGATGAGCTTCACCTTCACGAGTCGGCATCGAGGCATTTATCTTTGGCAATACAGATTCTACCGGAGCCCCGCAGGCATTACAAAATTTGCTTCCAATAACATTGGGATGCCCGCATTTAAGGCAAGGCTGGCGGAGTTTCCGACTGGGCATAGCAATAAACAATCCTTTTTTTCCATCGATAACTTTTAAATCCCGAATGATAAAGCAGTTGTCTAAAGTAATGCTGGCATAGGCTCTCAGTTTTCCCTCTTGAGAATTTCGCATAAAAACCCTGACTTCTGTAATCTCCACTGTCCTCACTCCCTTCTTTGGCATTCAATCATCCCCGAACGTTTCTTCAAGCTTCCTCTTAACACTCCAGTCTCAATGCATCTAAACTTTTAACGATATACACCCCCTTTCTAACTTTAAGTTTTTTTAAAAAAAACCGCGCTTCTCGAATATTTTTCACCGGCGCAAATAAAGTCGACCCGCTACCGCAAACCTTTACTACCGGCAAACCGGCCTGAAACAATTTTTCCCGATAAGTCAAAAGCTTCGGCCTTAGTTTAAAAACGGTTTCCTCTAAACCGTTATATAAATGATTCTGTAATAATCCCGGGGTCCCATTTTTCAAAGCCAAAGATAACTTTTTAATCTCTTTTAGATGATGGGAATAATTTTTTTTGTCCAGGCGCCGAAATTTATTATTTCCTTCTCGATGGTTGTTTAAAGACATATTGTTTCGAGAAAAAGTTTTATAAACCTCTTTAGTCGATAGTGAAAACCCGGGAAAAAACAAGAGATAATAAAATGATTCAGCCGCTAAGCTTTGAACTTTTTCTCCCCGACCGCGCACCCTGGCTGTTTTCCCCTCTATAAAAAAAGGAACATCACTGCCTAACTTTTTTGCCCAGTCAACTAATTTTTTCTTAGTTAATCCGAGATCCCATAATCTATTCAAGCCGAGGAGAACAGCCGCGGCATCACTGCTGCCGCCTCCTAAACCCGCCCCTACCGGGATACGCTTCGTCAAATGTATTATTACCCCCTTTTTTAGCCGGAGCTTTTCCAGAACAAGCCGGGCCGCCTGATAAACTATATTCTCTTTTCCCCGGGGAATCCCCGGACAGGGGGAGACAATTTTGATTCCGCTGGTTTTCTCCTCAAGTTTAATCTCATCAAATAACTCTACCGCCTGCATTACTGAATCCAGGCTGTGAAAACCGTCTTTTCTCCTTCCTAAAACAGTCAAGTACAAATTAATCTTGGCCGGAGCTTTAAGTTTTATCTCCTTCATGAACAGAAATAGTCTCGAGTTCCTTCATTTTGTCTAAAAGAATCTTGTTTTCTGGATTTAAGCGCAACGATTCTCCCCAGGCTTCTTTTGCTTTCTTCCATTCTCTTTTTTTATAATAAACATCACCGAGATGTTCATAGATAACCGGATCCTCCTGGAGAGTAACGGCAATTTTTAGCTCTTTTAAGGCTAAATTAAACATCCCTTTTTTGTAATGAACCCAAGCCAAGGTATCAAGGTAAGCTCCATTTTTTGGCGCAAGGGATACAGCCTGATTGGCTAATTTCACCGCTTCTTCTAAATAGATGCCTTTTTCGGCATACATATAGGCCAGATAATTATAGGCTTCAGCAAATTGAGAATTAAGCCTTATCGCCTCTTTAAATTCATAAATAGATAAAGGGAAATCTCCCATTTTTTCATAAACAACGGCCAGATAAAAATGACTGACATCGTCTTCGGGGGAAAGGCTAATTGCCTTTCGAAAAAAACCTGCGGCATCGCTTAATTTTTCCAGCCTAAAAGAAGCAAAACCGCGCAAAAAATAGATATCCCGGTTCTCTCGTTTTTTATCTTTCAGTAAATCAATCGCTTTTTGAAATTGATTTTCTTTTAAATAAAGATAAGCAAGGGTTAGATAGGTTCTTGAATCATCAGGCCTTAGAGAAATAACTTCTTCATAGCTTTTGATGGCTTGCGGGATTAAATCCATTTCTTCATAAAGAGAACCAATAAGAATTTTGACGGCTACGTTTTTGGGATCGATTTCAAGTATTTTTTGAAAATATTTGAGAGATTCTTCCTTATTGCCGACCTGATGTAAAAGTAAACCAATGGTACTCAAAATTCTAATATCACCGGGAGTTAAATCGACAATAGTTTGGTAACACTGAATCGCTTTGTCATATTCCTTAAGTTGGGAATATACCTGTGACAAACGGAAGTTTAAACTGACACTATCAGGCTGAGACTTGAGCAATTGCTCATAAACCTTAGCGGCCCGAGACCATTTTTCCTGAAACTCATAAATAGTCCCTAAAGTGAAATTTACTTCCTCATCGTCAGGAAAAAGGGACCGGGCTTTTTTCATTACCCTTAAGGCTTCTTTATCTTTTTCATCCAGACTTAAAACCCGGCCCAGCTGAATATAAGCATCCCTGCCTTCCGGTTCAAGTTTGATTAAATCTCTTAGGATCCGGATGGCTTTAGGGTATTGTCTTTCTTGGACATAAAGAGCCGCCAAGGCAAAATAGGCATCTGATAATTCCGGATTGATTTCGATAACTTTTAGATAGTGATCCTCTGCCTCGGCCGGTTTACCTAAGGCTAAATAAAGGAAGGCTAAATATTGATGCGGGATAGGATTTTCTGGATCACGTTTTAGAAGTATCTGAAACTGCTCTTCAGCCTGGGTAAATTTTCCTGCTTTAAAATAAACCGTTCCTAAAGCTTGCCGAATAGTAAATGCATCAGGCTCTAAATCTTTTGCCCGGTTAAATTCTTCGATAGCTTCCTCTATTTTTCCCTGGCGCTCAAGCAGGAGACCGGTAGTATAGTGCGCAACAGCTTCTGAATTCCACCTTCCTGTTTCAAGAGTATTTCCCCCTAAAGATGGAACCTTACCTTCGCTCTGCGAAAGGACAGGACGATTTTCAACCGGAGCTTCACCCAAAAGTCCCGACCCGGCTGAATTTTTGATTTTCGCCGAATCAGCGACTTCCTCTCCAGAAGCACCGGCCCAACCAAAAGAAACCAGACTAAAAAAGGTTGCGAGATAACAAGCGGTAAACCTTACCCATTTACCACTAAATCCAGTTGATGGACTTATATCGCTCCCAGCAGTTGTTTTAGTATACAGCACCAGGCTCTTTTTTCCAAAGGATGTAAGCATTAGCAGGTAAAACCTTTTTTTCCCTTATCTCTTCTTTTTCTTATGTCGATCTCTTCGCAGTCTCTTTTTCCTTTTGTGTTTAGCAATTTTTTTTCTTTTTTTCTTTTTCCCGCAAGGCATTTTTCTCACCCCCTCTTCAACAAAACCAAATATTTGAAATAAAAGCTGCAAAGTAAAAATAAAATTTCCGGAGATTTCGGTCTTTGGATTGTGCCTTTATCGCTATATCACCTTATTCAGCGAATATTCAATAATGCCCTCGGCGCCAATTTTCTTTAGCTCGGGAATCAAACGCCGCACTTCAAGTTCATCAATGACGACCTCGATAGCATACCAGCCTTTTTCACTCAAGCTGGAAAGAGTCGGCTTGCGAAGAGCAGAAAGAATTGAAAAAACTTTATCTAAATTCGCAGCCGGGACATTCATTTTTAACCCGACTTTCCCTTCCGCTAAAAGCGCCCCTTTAAGAAGCAAAGAAAAATTACCGATTTTTTCTTTTTTCCAGTTATTTTCCCAGGCCTGTCGATTAGCAATCAATTTCGTAGTTGATTCAGCCACCACTTCAACAATCTTTAGATTGTTTTCGGCTAAACTTCTACCGGTTTCGGTCAGCTCAACAATGGCATCAACCAACTCAGGCGTTTTCATTTCAGTCGCCCCCCAGGAAAACTCCACTTCAGCTTTAACCCCTTTTTTTTTCAAAAATCCCTTGGTTACATTGACCAGTTCAGTAGCGATCCTTTTCCCTTGTAGGTCCTGAACCTTTTTTACGGGCGAATCTTTGGGCACGGCTAAAACCCATTTTACGGGGATAAGCCCCTGTTTGGCGTAAATTAATTCAGCTACCTCGACTACTTTAGCAAAACTGTCCATAATCCAGTCTTGACCGGTTATTCCGGCATCAATCACCCCTTCCTCGACATACCGAGGAATCTCCTGAGCGCGGATAAGAATCGGTTCAATTTCTTCATCGTTTATAGACGGGAAATAAGACCGCGGATTTACCGAAATATTGAATCCGGCCTTTTTTAACAATCGGAAAGTAGCTTCTTGCAGGCTACCTTTAGGCAATCCCAGTTTTATTTTCATTTTTCTTTCTCCCAGGCTTCCCATTCTTCAAGCCAATTCTTTGCCTTTCGCGAATAAATTCTGCCGCTCGGCTTTATCCGGCTCAGGGGATTTATCCGCCATCTTTTTCTTACTTTCGGCACCTTATTTTTAGATTTTTTCACCTGATTTCAATAAATCGATTTTATTCACATTTCTTCTATCTATGAGCCGCTGGCCAAGAGCAAAAATTATTGCTGTTGCATACTGCGGATAAAAATTTTTCTCCCGAATTCTTTAAATTTAAGATCCAGGCAACGCAAAATTTCGTCTCCTTCTTCCGTTTTGAGGGAAAATTTTTTCTCTATAGCTTCTTTAAAATAGCGTTTCAGCATGGAGGCAGCAATATAAGGATTCTGGTTTTGGAAATCCTTGAACTCTACGATTAAAAGACTGCCTATCTTATATTTTTTTTCCTGATTATCAATCTGAAGCTCAAGGCCTTCAGAAAATTTCAAGGCTTTCTGGAAGGCAGCTCCGGAGCCAGATGCTTTTGCCTTTTTACCTTTCGATTTTTTAAAGGCTGAAGATTGAATCTTCCTTTTAAGAACTTCCGGCTTTTGCTTATCCCGGTTTATCCTTCTTTGGCTGTAAGGGTGTGACTCAATAAGCTTACTGATATCATCCCTTTGGAAACGAAGATTTCCCCCTACTTTATAGGCAGACAGCCGGCCGCTCTGAAGAAGATTATAAATCTGACTGCGGCTAATCTTTAATATCCTTTCGACATCTCTACGGGTATATAGCTCTTTTATCTCTTTATTGGACATATATATTGCAGGCTGGATTAGGGAATGTTAACAATTTTCTTCTTCTTTGTCAAGATTTTTCCTAAAAACTTTATCTCCCGAGACTTGATTTTAAGCCGAAAATCATCAAAAATCAAATAAAAACTAGGAAGGAAAAATAGGGTCAAAATAGTCGAAACCGAAAGTCCACCAATTACCGTAATCGCCAAAGGCGACCAAAGCCCGGCCGCCTCGCTACGATCCATAGCCATAGGAAGCAAGCCAATCACCGTAGTTAAACTGGTAATTAAAATCGGCCGAAGACGATCTTGACCGGCATTGATAACTGCCTTGAGGCGTTCCATCCCGGTCTGTCGTAAATCATTAATGTGAGCCAGAAAAATTATGGCGTTGTTAACGCTAATGCCGGCTAACATAATCATCCCGATTAAAACCGAAACGCTTTTCAGGGTGCCGGTCAAAATGAGAAAAAGAACTACCCCAATTAAAGCCAGCGGCAAGGTGGTCATAATAAGCAAAGGCTGCCAGAAGCTTTCAAAAAAAGCGGCCAAAACCATATAAATCAAAAGAATAGTGATAATAACTACGGAAAAAAGCTGCTTTTGATTCTCCTTCATTTCTTCATAACTGCCGGCAATTTTATAATGATACTTCTCGGGCAGCCTCACCGGTTTAAGGGCAGTTTGCACCTTTTCTACGGCAGAACCCATGGGAAGACCGGTAACTGTGCCCGTAACCTGAATCATCCGGCGTTTATTTTTACGCCAGATTTCGCTGGGGCCGTAAAGAGAGGTAAAGCCGGCCATTTGCTTCAAGAAAATCAGGCGGCCCTCGGGATTGGTCAGGGTTAAACGGGTTAAATCTTCGTAGGTATCACGGTCATCTTTTTCCAGGCGGACAATAGTTTCGACTTCCTTTCCCTTAGTATGATAGCGGGTCGGCACCAACCCTCTTAATTGCGCATGAAGAATTTCAGCCACATCCTTAACCGAGAAACCCCAGATTAATGCCTTCTCCCGGTCAACAATAACCCCAATCTCCGGACGGGGAGCACGCATCCGCAAGCGAACATCAGTTAGCCCTTTGATGCCCTCCATTTTTTGGGCCATCACTGAGGCTATTTTTTTCAATTCTTCATATTTATGGCCATAGATATCAATGGTCAATTCTTTCAAAACCATCCGTTCCGGTTCTTTAAAATAAATAAAGGCTTCTTCTATGCTTTCTACCTGTTTGCGTAAAATATCAATAATTTCCTGGGCGGAACGGCGGCGCTTGCGACGCGGCTGCAACTCAACATTAATCCGCGGCGACCAGGGTTTTACCCGGGAAGTAACTGTTTTTACTTCAGGGAATTCTAAAAGCATTTCTTCGATATCTTTGACTACTTCATCCGATTTTGAAAGTTTTGTTCCCGTAGGCATTTCTATATAAACGGTAAATTCTTTTTCTTCGGTGCCTCCCCAGAGCTCCGTTCCCCGCTTCATAAAAACGAAACTAGAGGTTAAAAATAACATTAAAGCCAGGATGAGAAATAAAAAGCGGAATCTCAGGGTAAAACTTAAAAACCGCCGATACCAAAGTTTCATATTTACCTCATCACCCCCGTTAGAAATAACTTCCTTAACGTGGCCAAACTTAATCCGCCCGCAAAGCATCGGAACCAGGGTAAGGGCAATAAAAAGAGACGCAAGAAGGGCAAAAACAATGGTAAACCCTAAACTGCTGTAAAGAAGCCGGGTCTTTTTGTTGGCAATGAGCAAAAAAGGTATAATTACCACCACCGTGGTAAGTGTGGAGGCAATAATCGCCCGGCTCATTTCTTCTGCTCCGAGAATAGCCGCTTTTCCCTTGGGCAGCCCTTTTTCTCTTTTCTGAAAAACATTTTCCAAAACCACTACGGAACTATCAACAATCATACCGACACCTAAGGCCAAACCGCTCAACGTCATAATATTCAAACTTAACTTACCGAGATACATAAAGACAAAGGTAATCATTACACAACAGGGAATAGATAAACCGACAATAGCCGTCGCCCGCAGGTTTTTTAAAAAAACTAAAAGGACGAAGACAGCCAAAAGACCTCCAAAAATCAAGGATATTCTCACTGTCTTAACCGAAGAACGGATAAAATCCCCCTGATTGAAAACCGTAACCAAGCTCAAATCCTGGCCAAGATGAGATACCGCTTCCTTTAACTCTCTGGCAATACCGTCAGTAACCAGGATAGTATTAGCCGTGCTTTCCTTTTGAACGTATATGGTTACCGCCGAGGTGAAATTTGTCCGGGAAAAACCAGTCGGGTCAAGAAAGAAATCCCTGACCGTGGCAATATTTTTAAGACGGACCAAAGAACCGCCTTTAGGCGAGATATTTATTCCAAGATTTTCTATATCTTCTATACTTTCAAACTGGCCGCTTACCCGGATTAAAAATTTGTCTTTTAGGCGTTTAACATCCCCAACCAGCAGGTTCAAATTGTTTGAATTGATAATTTCGACTATTCTTTTAATGGGAATTCCCTGAGCCTGTAATTCACTCTGGTCCACTTCAATCAAAATTTTTCGTTCTCTGCCGCCGACCAGTTCAACATTAGCCACGCCGCTGATTCTCTTTATTTTCGGCTTTATACTCTCTTCAACGATCCGCCGGATGAGCTCGGGGCTGAAGCGGGAAACTACAGAAACTATCATCACCGGCATATCGGCATAATTATACCGGGCAATTACCGGTTTTTCGACGTCTTTTGGCAATTTGTTCTTTATCCGATTGAATTTTTCTCTTACCTCAAGAGCGGCAAAATCCATATTTGTTCCCGGTTCAAAACTGATTTCCACAGTCGCTGAACCTTCTTCAGATAAGGATTCAATCCGCCTGAGGTGGCTAAGGTCGCCCATGGCTTCTTCAATCGGCCTGGTAACTAAATTTTCTACCTCTACCGGCGGCATTCCCCCGCGGATAGAAAGATAAATGGTCACCGTCGAAAAACCAACATTAGGCATTAACTCCATGGGAAGCCTCGTCAAGGCGATTGTTCCCATAAGAATCATGCCGAAGGTAATCATAGAAATAGTCACCGGACGGCGATTGGCAAAACGGGATAAACTCATTTCCGAAATTTCTCCCTGAAATTTTCAACGATGATATATAAGGAGGGAATAACTACCAAAGTCAGGATGGTTGCCGCTGTCAGCCCGCCAATAACGGTAATGGCTAAAGGAGCCCGAAGTTCTTTACCTTCGGCCATGCCTAAAGCTAGGGGAAGAAGGCCGAAAATGGTGGTAAAAGAAGTCATAAGAATCGGCCGAAGGCGAATCTTGGCCGCTTCGACGGCCGCTTCCCGAACGCCTAAACCTTGCTGACGGAGACGATTGACAAAATCAATGAGAATGATACCATTATTGACGACAATTCCTCCGAGCATAATTACACCCAAGAGGGCAACAATGCTTAAAGGAGTGTGGGTAATGAATAAAGCGGCCACCACCCCGATAATTGCCAGAGGAAAAGTAAACATAATAATAAACGGCTGAATTAACGATTCGAAAAGTGAAGCCATAATCATATAGACAAGAATAATCGCCAGAATTAACGCAAAACGAATATTGGCAAAGGCATACTGCATCTCCGCGCTTTCACCGGCCAGTTTTACCGTATAATCAGCGGGAATCGGCAAAAGTTTGATAATTTGTCTTACTTGGGAAAATATATCCGTCAGACGACGTTTATAAACATTAGCCGTTACTTGAACAATTCTTTCCTGTTCCTGCCGTTTTACCTCGCTGGGGCCTCTTTCCATCTTTAACGAAGCCACCTGGTCAAGATAGACAGGCTCACCGCCGGGTGTATAGATAAATATGTTTTTTAAGGCGGAGAGACTGGCACGGTCCTGAGGGCGAAGTCTTACCCGAACATCGAATTCTTCCCCTAATTCCTTAAATTTAGTCGCCACCTCGCCTTCAATAGCCACTTGAGCCAAATGGGAGATGTCATTAACCGAAAGGTGATAAAGCGTAGCCCGGTCTTTATCGATTTTAATCCGGCTCTCCAGTGTCCGCTCGGCAACGGTATCTTTTATCCCGTAAAGCCCTCTTATCCTCTTAAGCTTTTCCTTTATTTCTCCGGCTAAATCTTTTAAGATTTCCAATTCATAGCCTTTTATGTTAACGGCGACCGGAGCGGCGGTTATAAAACTGGAACCGAAAACGCTTTCCTGAAGAAGATATTCAAGCTTAGCCTGGGACAATTTAGCTTCTCCAATCCTTTCTTTTAACTCTTGAAGAATTTCAGCGGTCGAGCGAATCTTCCGATTTTCGGCCCGGGCTCTTGGCCGCTCGTCTTTTAAACTAAAGAGACTTACCATAAAGTCCGCCTGATGAGAACCCAAGATTTCAATGGTCTCTTCCGGCATAGCTTCTTTGTTCGAGCCAATATTCAGAGTAACCTTTTCCACCTCAGGAATTTTTAAAAGAAGATTTTCTATTTCTTTTGAGGCCCGATCAGTAATTTCAATTTTGGTACCCATGGGCATAGCAAGCTTAATAATAAATTGGCGTTGATCCATCTTGGGCATAAATTCTTTATCCAGCTTGAATAATAATCCCAGGCTAGCGAGAAAAAGGAAAAAAGCGCCCAACAGAATAAAAGAAATAGTCTTTTTGTTGATTATATTAAAAAGTCTAGTAATTTTTGACAAGTCAAAAGTGAACTTTCTTTTTACACCCTCTTTAGGACGAAAAGTAACCTGCCGGAAAAATAAAGGGATTAAGGTTACGGCAACAAAAAGCGAAGCTAAAAGCGAAAAGATTACCGTAAAAGCCAGTTGTTTAAAAAGCTGTCCGGCTACTCCGGTAATAAAAATGAAGGGGAAAAAAACCGAGATGGTAGTCAAGGTAGAAGCGACAACAGCATTATATACCTCGTTAGCTCCCTGGACGGCGCTTTTTTCGGGGGACTCACCCAGCTGCTGGTGGCGAAAAATATTTTCGATAACGACGACACTATTGTCAACCAACATACCGACACCTAAAGCCAAACCGCCTAAAGACATCATATTCAGGCCCATTTTGAAAAACATATTGGTAAAGAACATTAGAATTAAGGTCGCCATAATGGAAATCGGCACGGAAAAAGTAATAATCAGCGAAGAACGGAAATTCCTTAAGAAAAAAAACAAAATAAAAAATGCCAAGGCAATACCTATAAGGGCAGCATTACTCACTTCTCTCAAGGATCTTTTAACAAAGGTGGATTGGTCATAAACAACGTTCATCCGGATGCCTTCAGGCAAATCCGGCTTGAGGTCTTTAAGGGCTTGATCTACCAGGGCAACTACCTGCAAGGTGTTGGCATCAGCCTGTTTACGGATAGACAGAGAGATGTTCGAAAGCCCGTTATATCTCGAAATACTGGTCTTTTCCTTAAAGGTATCCTTCACTTTGGCAATATCACGCAGATAGATGAGACGCCGCTGTTCTTTCTCATCTTCTTCGGAATAAAACTCGCGTTTTTCTTCTTTATCTTCTACCGCCAAGACAGCCACATCTTCAATTTCTTCGACAGTTTTGAACTCCCCCATGGTCCGGACTAAATATTCATAAAACTCAGCTTCAATCGTCCCCGCCGGAAAATTCAAATTGCTTTCCTCCAAAGATTTAATCACGGAGAGAAGAGAAATGCCGGAAGCCTGAAGGCGGCCCTGATCAATCTCTACGAGAATTTCCCTTTCGGCGCCGCCGGTTATAATGACCGAAGCCACCCCTTCTACCTTTTCTAATTTTTCTTTGATATCCCGGCGGCAAATTTCTTTTAATTCAAAAGGGGAAAAATCCTCTCCGGTCAAACTTAAAACCATAGTAGGAAGTTCCAAAGGATTGTATTTCACCACGACAGAATCTTCCGCTTCCCGGGGTAACCTTTCTTTAATTAAATCGATTTTTTCACGGACACTCAAAGAGGCAAAATCCATATTTGTTCCCCAGTTAAAATCGGCGACGACTAAACTTAACCCTTCTTTCGAGGTCGAAGAAAGGCGCCGTAAATTAGGGACCGTACCGACAACCTCTTCAATGGGCTTGGTAATAATGGTTTCTACCTCTTCCGGAGCGGCATTTTCATAGCGGGTAACTATACTGAGCTGGGGAAAAACAATCGGGGGGAAAAGTTCTCGGGGAAGGCGTATCCAGGAAATAACTCCAATAAGAATTATCCCCAGGAAAATCATACTGATGGTTACGGGTTTTTTTACCGAAAATTCCGAGAGAGTCATAGCAATCAGTTAAAAGGGTACAGTTTACAGTTAGGGGTATAGGTTAACAGTTTACCCCAAAGGACAAGCCTTCGGGGCAGGCAATGTACAGCCAAAAGTTAACAGTGTACAGTTCACAGTTTACAGTTAGTGGATAGTTAATAGTAAAAAGCGAACGCTTCTAAACCGCCAAATTTATCAGCAAAGTGTAAATATATCTTGTGAACAATACATACAGTGCGGCAAACTGATTTTAAGCTTACAGTGCCAAGGCTTCTTCTTCTACCACTTGAACGGCCATATCATGGGAAACTTCATCGGCATTAAGAATAACCAGGTCATCCACAGAAAGCCCCCCGGTAACCTCGGCGTACTCATCAGTACGGTACCCTATGGTAACTTCCCTGGCTTTCGCTTTATTTTCTCTGGGTTCAACAAGATATATTTACACTTTGCTGATAA
>CAZDME010000023.1:0-19831 GCA_964506785.1 uncultured bacterium
TTATCTTCGTCTCTTCTTTTTGGTCGACGGAGACTTGGTTTGCTTCTTCAGAAGTGGTGATGACATGAGGGGTAAGAAAAACCAGGAGTTCCGTTTTTTCATTTACTGTTCTCTCTTTCCGGAAAAGCATTCCCAATAAAGGGATATCTCCAAGAAGGGGAATTTTACTTAAGGATTTAGTTTCGTCATCTTTAATCAGCCCGCCAATAACTACTGTCTGGCCGTCTTTAATCACTACAAAGGTATTTGCTTCCCGGGTGGCAATGATAGGAGCGTTCAGTTCGGTATCATAGCTGGAAATTTTCTTAATTACCTGGGTAACCTTTAAAGAAACATCCCGGTTAGCGTTAATAGTCGGCGTGACGGTAAGTTCTATCATTACATCTTTATACTCATAGCTTTTAATCGTATCGCCGTCTTCATCGATAATAACGTCTTTAAGCACTGGCACCTCTTCGCCGATTTTAATTTTGGCTTCCTGATTGTCAGAAGCTAAAATACGAGGAGAAGAGAGAATTTTGAGTTCGGTATCTTTGGCCAGGGCTTGAAGTATCTGCTCTAAAACCTCCCCCCTGACAATGGTATATTTGAAACCTTCGCCGATAAATGAATCAAGATCCCAGTAAGTTTCATAGGTTTTAGCTACCCCGCCCCGGCGTTCATATTCTTTATTGTAGGTCCATTCCAAGCCGTATTTCAACTCATCAGTCAGGGTTACTTCGGCAATCAATACTTCAATCAGGGCCTGGGAGCTGCGCACATCCAGTTTTTCAACCAAACGGGCAATAGCCGGAAAATTCTGGGGAAAAGTAGTGATAATCAAGGCGTTAGTCCTTTTATCGGCGACGATACCGACCTTTCCGATAATGCCGCCGATTATTTCCTTCGACAGAATATCTTCAGATTCAACCTTTTCGCTCTCTTTTTTAGTTTTTTTGGCTTTCGTTTCTCCTGCTTCCAGGTTGGCAAAAAGTTCATTTAACACTTTAGCGATATTTTCAGCCTGGCCATTCTGCAGGGCAAAAACCCGGATATTATCAGCCGTGGCTGGGCTTGCCTTATCTAAAGCAGAGATGAGTTCTTTTATTATCGGTATATTGGTTTCAGCAGTGATAACGATAAGGGAATGCAGCCTGTTATCCGGAATAATTTTTACTTTTCCGATGATGCCCGGAATGATTTCACCGCGGACTTTTAAAACTTTTTCTCCTATTTGGCCTTCTTTTTTTTGAATCCGGGGACGGAGAAGTTCAGCCTCAGGAAGATTCAGGGTTTGATTGAGAATGTTGGCCAGTTCTGTTTCATCGGCGTAGGTAAGAGGGATTATTTCAATCTGGATTTTTTCCGCATATACCTCAACATCCAACTCTTTTATAATTTCCGCTAAACGCTGGAGGTTGGAGGCGACGTCAGTAATAATTAAAGTGTTAGAGCGGGTATTGGCAATGAGATGCCCGCCGGGCAAAGCCAAAGGATCCAAATCTTTTTTTAATTCTGGGGCCGAAATATATTCTAATGGAATAACCTGGGTGATAATTTGGTCAGCCGGGCTGATTTGCGGAGAGATTTTTCCCACCATAGTCTCCACTTTTTTAGTGAGGGCTTTTTTTTGGGAGACCACTTTGACTATTTTCCCAGAGCGGACCATGGTATAGCCCTTGACTTCCAAGATGGATTCTAAAGCTTCAAGGGCATCCTCAAGGGGGATTTTCTGAGCGCTGATGACCGTAACCTTGCCTCGCACCCCTTCGTCTTTAATTATGGTCAATTTAGCTATGTCGGCAAAGAACTTTAAGACTACATCGATATCGGTATCCTTGAAATTGAATGAGATATACTTTTCCCCGGATTCAGCTTCAATTACCTCGCTTTGGCCGGCCTCATTTTCTATAGTTTTACTTTCTGGAGGCGATGTAAAACCGGGTATCTGGGCCAAACTGATGCTGGACCAAGTAAGCAGGATTAAGCTGAAAAGGGAAATCTTTTTAAGTTCTAACATAACCATTTGAATGCCGACACTGCGGAAATGCAAGCCTTAGCACTTTTCTATCTTCTGTTTTTGTAGTATACACCGAAAAGAAAGGTTTGCCAAGTTTATTCTTTCAAAATCTTAAAGGTGATTATTTCCTCTTTGTCACGGCCTTTTTTTATTACTTCTAAGGTGACTTCAGAACCGGCGGAGACATTTTCTAAGGCTTGCTGGGCTCCTTGAACGGTAGTTACCGGGGAACCGTTTATTCCAGTTACTATGTCTCCTCCGCTTAGATTGGCAAATCCAGCCGGAGAATTTTTGTTGACTACTAAAACATAAAGGCCCTTTTCTGAAGGCAGCTTTAGCCTTTTGGTTAATTCCGGAGATATCTCTCTTATCTGCATCCCTAACCGCTCCCTGATGGGAAAAAGGCTCTTTTTGGATTTAATTGGTCTGGGTAGGATTTCAAGGGGTGCTTCTGAAGCGGAAGGAAGTGTTACTGGAGGGGCGAAAGATTTTTTGGGTTTCTCTGCCGGCGAAAGAGAAAGCACCATTTCCTCTCCTTGGTATTCTAAAACGACCAATTGTTTTTTTTCGCTGATTTCTAAAATTTTAGCTTCAGAAATTGTGTCGCCCTCGGCAAAGAAATCCTCGCTTTTTTCCTTGCGGTCTTCGATAATTGCCAAGGATTGTTTTCCGTCATAGACAATACCGGTAAGATACAAATGGGGAAGGGTCAGTTTGGGTAAAACTTTGCCCGAAAGGATTGAACCAGCGAGTTCACCCCGAGGTTCGAAAGGGTTCCGTTCAACTATTATCTGGTAATGAGAAAATGGCTCGCGGGGATATAGAATTTCACGGTTACTTTCACTGTTTTGGCTAAATATGCTTTCCACTATTCCCAGGACAAAAATTACTGTAAGAACAAAACTTAATTTTTTCAATTTTTTTCTCCGCTCAAAAGGATAGAAAGTGAAAGCTGGACCTTTAGCAATTTAGATTTTTCGCCGCTCGAGCTGATTATAATTTTATCGATAATAAAACGGTGGGATGAGTACTGAAGGTTATATAGAAACTTAGTTAACGAAGCCAGGTCGCCTTGAAGAGCCATTTCCACGGTTAATTTTCGATAAAATTCATATTCCTTGATTGGCAGGGGTTCAATATTAATCGGCAGGATTTTGGCGCTTTTGGTAAGGTTTTCAATTTCGGAAAGGAGCTGAGATAATTCTTCTTCCCGGGGTGCCCTGGCAATAACTTTTTTTCTAAGTTCCAGATAGGTTTGTTCAATTGACGGCTTGCTTTGGCAGATCTGCAGGTTTTTTTCTAACTCTAAAGCGAGTTTTCTTAATTCTTTCTTCTCCGCAATTATTTTTTTAATCTGGGGTTCTAAAACGAAGGAAAAAAAGATAACCAGGGTAGTTATAGCCATGGTGGCGATTAATAATTTTTTTTCTCGGTTTGACAAAATTATACTCAGCATGGTTTACCCGGGGTTTACTCTTCTGTCGAAAAGGATATGGCAAACTCAACCAGATTTTTCCCTTGTTTAGCTTTGGTGCGTGAATAACGGGAAAAAATATTGGAAAATTGAGGAGACTTCTCTAATTTTTTGATTAAATCTGAAATTTTGCTGTGTTCCGTAGTTAATCCGGCAAGGTCCCCTTTACCGTTTTTATCCAAACTAAAACGGGTGAGGAGAATGTCCTCAGGGATAATTTCACTTAAGCCTCTAAGCGCTTCTAAAGGGGAAACCCGTTTGAAGTAATTCTTAAGGAGTTTGATTTCTTCGCGTCTTTCCATAACATGGGTGACGGCTGGCGCCACTTTAGCTAAGTTTTTCTGGAGCATCTTTTTGCGTGCGAGGTGACAGAGAGCTCCCATTCCTAAAGAAATTTCTAGAAGTACAATCAGGCCAATTGAGGCAACGGCGGCAAAAATGACTGTTTTCTGTTTTTTCTTTCGTCCTATTTTATTTTGAAATTCCCTGGGGATGAAATTGAAAGGGTGGGTTCCATCTTCTTCAAGGGCTAATCCCAGGGCAAGCGGCAAGCGGTAGGAATTCTCAAGGAAATCTTTTTTAATCTCTTCGGATACTTGTATTCCTCCAGGGGCAAAAAACTTGCTTTCTAAATTTAGTTTTGAAGAGAGGATTTCTTTAAGTCCGGATAGTTTACTTCCCCCTCCGCTTAAAATAATTTGGCTAAAGGTAACTTCAGGACGATCTCTTAACGGAGCCTCAATTGTCCGTTTAATTTCAAGAATCAGCCGATTATACCAATTTTTCACTGAAGGGAGGTTTTTATCTTTCGGCCAGTTTCCTTCCAATTTAGAGTTTTCTGCTTCTTTTTCACTCAGGTTTAAATCGGACATAAGGGCTTTGGTTAAATGCACGCCGGCTACAGGAAAGCTGCGGCTGAAACCGAGGTTTCCTTCATATACGACATTCACCTCTGTAGCTGTCTGGCCGATATCTATTAAAACGGCATTTTCTTTGTTCTTGGAAAGGTAGGCTTTACTTAGGGCCAGGGAGCTCAAGCCAATTCTTTCGACGGATAAATTCGTTTTTTTGAACTGATTAAGCAATTTTTCAACGAGAGATTTCTCGATAGCGGCGATTATGATTTTTGAATTTTTGTCCGGAAGGACTTCTTGAATGGCAAACCCCAGCTCAAATTTTGCTAGGGAAAAAGGAAAGACATTTTCGGCTTCAAAAGAAATCATTTGAGAGATTTCATTATAATCTTCGGAGGGGAGCCGTAGATATTTAACCGAACAGAGCTGGCGGGGGAGAAAGGTAATTATTGATTTATTTTTTAGCTCGGCTTCCAGTGATATTTCTTTTAGGAGCTCGGGAATAATCTCATCCCGATTTTTGCCTTCTTGGGGAATAATCAGCCTTTCAAGAAAATTTGAAACTATCCAGCCTCGGAGAGTTTTTTCCAACTCCAAGAGTTTAATGGATTGGCTGCCAATATCAAGAGTAATGATAGATTTGTTTTTTTTCATTTTGGTTAGTATTTAGCTTTCATGCCAGTATAGTATTTTAACAGGTGTATGGTTTCGGTCAAGGATTACTTCTATTTTTTTTCTTACCGGCAAATTACTCAATCTGGCCGTGGCAGAAATCTTAAAGTGGGAACTTGAAAACTTAAGCAATTTCTGAATTTCTGTCGGTATAAGAGGTTCGTTTAAACTGATAAAAGGCTGGTCATCATCAGTGCCTTCTTTTCCATCTTCTCCCCGGCGGGAGGCAATAATCATTTCAGCCAGAACCTCGGCTCCGGAAACATTTTCTCCTTTCAGGATAGCATAGAGAATTTCTTTTGGGGCTGTATTTATGTTAACTTTTTCACCGCCAAAAACGGTAAAGTAATCATAGGAGAAAAGTTCCGGGCTCATTCCTTTTACCAATAGAATCTCTTCGGGGATATCGAGCTTTCCGTCTTTGCAGGGATAGGGATTATCCAGGGATAGATAATAAGGGTCTTCTGCCCCATTTAGTTCTTCGAAAGAGTCTTCATCCCGCCAATCTTTGAAAGAATCAAGCAAACCCGTAATTTCTTCATAACCGCTCCAGCCGGGGAGGAATTGAAGGAAGCTGAAAAGATTATAGAAATTGTCCATATTAAGATTAATTTTGCTGGATTCATCATTAATTACCAGTTGCAGTTTTTCTGGTTCAACACCTAACTCTTCTA
Organism: uncultured bacterium; assembly: GCA_964506785.1. GTDB lineage: Bacteria > CAZDME01 > JAYEMH01 > JAYEMH01 > JAYEMH01 > CAZDME01. Next base: position 5,674 of record CAZDME010000023.1, read on the forward strand.
AATAGGCTTCCCCAATAGACCAATCTTCATTATAGGCGTCGTAGTAGGGGGATTCACGTGAGTCAATGAGTAATTTAGCTATACCTATCTCTATTCCGCCCCGGGCTAAGGCATATGCCTTTAAATGTTCAGCTTGGTAATGAGCCATTTTTAAATCGGTTCGGGAAAAATAAGCGGTACTAAAAGCAAGCATGGAGAGAATAGCCGTAACCCAGAGGGTGATGATTAAGGCGGTTCCAGCCGCTTGAGATTTTTTATTGCGATTTCCCGATTTTCCTGCAATTCCCATTTTATTTAACAGCCCGAAATCTGTTTTTTTATCGCCTGAGGCAAATTTTTGTCGAAAGGTTTAGCTTCTCTTTATCTTCCAAAACTAAATTTATCTTAATCCCCTCAGGGAGATTTTCGTCTTCCCAGACGGATTGCCAATTTTCTCCGTCGAAAAAGTGAAAAGAAAGCTCGCTTATTGATTCAGCCATAAGAGACGTTAGTCCGCCTCTTTTTGATTCTTCACCAGGGACAGGAGCCTCGCGTCTCATCAGGGCCTGCGATTCTTTATCGTAAAAATAACTGATTTCTTTAAGGGTAGTGGAATAAGCAGAAACATAATCTATGCGCGATTCTTCCCCTATGAATTTAAGATTGGGATTATCGGCAGATGTGAAGGAGCATCTTAATTCTCTGGATAAGCGGGATAAAGCCAAACGGCCGTTTTGGTAGAGGTCTGATTTTCCCTCGGCAAATTTTTGGGCGGCAAATCCGGCCTGAAAAGTTTGATAAATGCAGACAAGAACGAAGCTTAAGATTAAAAGAGCTAAAAGAAGTTCAATCAGGGTGAAGCCTCGTTTGGTTTTCTCGTTTTTTAGTTGACTGGTCAACTGGCTAATCGATTTATTCATGGCTCCCGCCTGGCAACGAAAGTTACCATATTTAATTTCTGCAATTTATTTCTGACTTTCCAGGAAATATTAAGCTCGATTTTTCTCAGCTCATCTTCGTCCGGGTCTAAATTCTCCGGATGACTCAAGTTTATTGAAGTGATTTTAGTTTCCCAGTTGAAACCAGGGTGGGTTTCACCAAAATCGCCAGAAGCATCCTTAAGTTCTGAATAATCACTCATGAACTGCTCCGCTAATTTTCCCTGCGCCAGAAATGTCGCTTTAGTTAAAAAATTGGAAAGCCCCTCGGCCTGTAAAGAGGCTGAAATAATCTGCAGGACTAAAACCAGCCCCAGGGAAAGAACAGCTAAAGCAACCAAAACCTCCATCAGGGTAAAACCTTGTTTAGAGGATAGTTGACAGCGGATAGGCGGGAGTTTCTTTTTTAAGAACCGAGTCTTCCGACTATCAGTTTTTTTACTATCTGCTATATCCTTAAACCTAAACGCTATAGGGAAGGATTTATTTTTCTTGGTATTCATGGCGATACCTAAAAACTTGCACCTCGTAGGTGCAAGTTTTTTTGGTGGGGTTTTATTCTAAAAGTAACTTTTTGATGCTGGCTAATTCCCGTTGATAGTCTATGTGTGAATTTACAAATTCCCGATAAGTGTCGGGTTTGATACTTAGAAGAACAGAATAATTGCATATTTTATCTTTTTGCGTTACTTTTTCTAGGAATTCTAAATAAGATGAGAATTTCCAGTCTTGGGGTTTATCCACTAAGTGTGCAGTTACAGGATTTAGGTGAATATATCGAGTCAAATGAAGAAGTTGTTCATCTGTTTTTACTCTAACATTTTGGAATCTACCTTCCCATAAAGGCCCTTTTCTTTTATTTTTATGGTTGAAATATTTTGTATAACTGTTAAGGACTTTACTCATAAAAATAGAAATGCCTCTATCCTTTACCTGTTTCAAAATTAGGTGGATATGCGTTGGCATGAGACAGTAAGATATCATTTCTACCAAACACTTTTTTGTTAGAAGGTGTTTTTGGTAAAATTTTTCTCTTTTCTTTATGGTTGAAAAAGCAGAAAATCTAAATGAAGGTTTTTCTATCCTGTAATATCTAATCAAATTTCTCATTCTTTCGTACTCAGACTTATTTCTAAATATTTTGAATCCAGAAATGGTTTTCGAAAAGACGTGATAAATTTCACCCTCAACTAACGGAATTTTTCTCATTTTTGGTTAACATCCAATGCAAAAACTTGCACCTACGAGGTGCAAGTTTTTAGGTTGAGTTTTTATTTGTTATATTCATAGTCGTAAATAGCTACCCGGCTGGTAGGGGCGCTAATTACTATAGTGTTTCTTTTCTTTTCACCATTTTGAAGGTAAATCCGGCAATTTTCGCTGCCGCCATCAGGGGAAAAATCCAGATGGGCTTGGCCCATAAAACTTTCCCCCCGGGGAGTGATAATTTTTAAGAATTCGATATCCCGGCCGAGGGTACGTTCTTTTATTAAAGAGGTAGTAAATTTTGTAAATTTACCAGTATCATCGATAGATTTTTCTACCCAAAAACCACTTTTTTCTAAGTCAAAATAGATGCGGTATTTTTTCCCTTCGGAAACGCTGTGGAAATGAGCAAAACGGATGGTCTGGCTGAGATTGCGGCCGGCTCTTTCTAAACCAACTCCGCGGGAAAATTTTCTAAAATTAGGTAAAGCGAAGAGAGAAAGCGTGCCGATAATAATAACGACGATAATCAATTCAGTTAAGACAAAGCCGGCCTGCCTTTTAAAATTAATCCCAATTGGTAATGTCATCTCCGCCGCCATCTTTTTTATCCGGACCAAGAGATTGCAAATCATAGTCTGAGTTATGTCCCCCCGGGGATTTATACAGATAGTCACTTACCCAGGGATCCTTGGGTATTGTTTTTTTAAGATATGGGCCTTGCCAATTGGGTGTCTCTTTTGGCTGGGTGCGCAGGGCGGCTAAACCTTCTTCTGTCGTCGGGAAACGGCCATTATGAAGTTCAAACATGTCCAGGGCTAAGGAGAATATTTCTAATTGGGACCTGGCTGCTTCAATACGGGCCTTTTTGGAAGTCCCGACAAAGCGAGGCAGAACAACCGAGGCTAAAATACCAATGATAATTATAACCAGCATCAATTCAATTAAGGTAAACCCCGTTGGAAGTCCGAACGAGAAACGGGGCATCTTGCTTTTCCTGGCAAAGGGGAACCGTATTTCTAACGGGGCAAAGCCGATTTTATTTCTATCGCTCATAAGATTTCCTCCTTCAGTTGTCAGTGGATTCTAATCAGGTTTTCTTTCTTCAAAAACCAAAAGACAGAAGTCAGAAGATAGAAGTTAGAAAAATCTATGTTCTTTTTTCTGCTATCTATCCTTTTTAATCTGCATTTACCCAAGGGCTCCAGTGATTTGAAAAATTGGAAGAAGCATTGCCAAAACAATAAAACCAACGATAATTCCCATGAATAAAATGATAGCTGGTTCAAGGAGACTCGTTGTAGTTTTTAAGTTGTTTTCCAGTTCTCTCTCATAACTGGAAGCAATTTGATGGAGACTCTTCTCTAAATTTCCGCTTTCCTCACCTACGGCAATTATATTAGAAACTATCGGCGGGAAAAGCTTGCTTTGCCTTAACGGGGAAGCTAATCCTTGTCCGTCTCTAACTTTTTCTTTAATTTTGTCAAGTTTCCGGGAGACAACTTCATTGGCAACAGTTTCTTTCGAAAGTTCCAGAGACCTGAGGATGGGAACTCCATTGGAAATTAAATTGCCGACAGTAAGAGCAAAGCGGGAGATAATCAGGCTCTGAAAAATTTTCCCAGCCACCGGCAGGTTTAATTTTAAGCGGTCGAGTCGTAATCTTCCTTCAGCGGTATGGCTGTATTGACGAAAGGCGACGATAGAGACAAAAATGACCGCTAAGGTAATAATGCCGCCCCAGCCATGGAAAAATTGAGAGACAGCAATTAAAACCTGGGTGGGAAGGGGAAGAGTTTGGCCTAAGTCTTCAAACATTATAACAAACTTAGGAATTACTGCCGTTAGAAGAAAAATAATTGTTGCCAGGGCAACTAACAGCATCGCCAGAGGATAAGCCATAATCGAATGCAGTCGGGAGGTTAATTCCCTCTGTTTTTCCAGTAAGTTAGAAATATGAGTGAGGATTTTTTCTAAATCACCGCCGGCTTCTCCAGTTTTTACCAAGCTTATATATAAAGGCGGAAAAAGCCTGGAGTATTTAGCTAAGCTTTGCGATAAAGGCTGGCCGTCTTGAACCTGATTTTGTATATCTTTAATAACTTCCCTGAATTTCAGATTAGTGGTTTGCTCTATCAAAACAGAAAAGGCCTGGGTTAAAGAGGTGCCGGCCCGGAGTAAATCCGAAAGCTGTCTGGTAAAAACGACTAAATCCCGCCTGCTTATCTTTTTAATAATTATTTGAGCGGGACGATTTTTTCTGGAGGCCTGGATTATTTCTTCGATTTTTATGGGATAGAGCGCCTGCCGGCGAAGTTGCTCAATAAGAACTTTTTTGCTTTCGGCTTCAATGATTTCCGAAACTAATTGTCCCGATTTAGTTTTAGCCCGATAAGAGAAAGTCGGCATTATTTGTTTATTTCCTCTACATGGGTTACCCGAAGTACTTCCTCAATCGAAGTCAATCCCTGATGGACTTTTTCCCAGCCGTCATCTCTGAGGGTTCTCATCCCTGAGGCGATTGCTTGCTGTTTAATGCGGCTGGTAGCAGTTTTCTCTAAAATAAGATTTTTTGTCTGTTCGGTGATTATAAGCAGTTCATAAATAGCCGTTCTTCCTTTGTAACCGGTGTGCCGGCAGTCCTCGCAGCCCCTCCCGCGCCAAAATTTTTCTTTTCGCCATTTTACGGGATAATTAATTGCCGCCAGGAAATCTTCTCTTACCTTGTAGATTTCTTTGCACTTTGGACAGATAAGCCGCACCAAACGCTGGGCAATGACTGTTTTAAGGGATGAGGAAACCAGATAGGGTTCAATGCCCATGTCAATCAATCGGGTAATCGCTCCCGGAGCATCGTTGGTGTGCAGGGTGCTAAAAACCAGATGGCCGGTTAAGGATGCCCGAATAGCAATTCGGGCTGTGTCTAAATCGCGGATTTCTCCTATCATAATGACATCGGGATCCTGGCGAAGTATCGAACGCAGACCGTTAGCAAAAGTCAAGTCAATTTTTGGTTTAACTTGAATCTGATTGACTCCTTTGAGTTGATACTCAATTGGGTCTTCAATGGTAATAATCTTTTTATCTGAAGAATTAATTTTGCTGAGGCAGGCATAGAGAGTGGTCGTTTTGCCGCAGCCGGTCGGGCCGGTTTCTAAAATAATTCCGTAAGGAGTGGTAATCAAAGAGGAGATAACATTTAAATCACCTTGAGATAATCCCAACTCTTCTAAATCCAGCATGAGGTGGCTGCTGGGAAGAAGGCGTAAATCAACACTTTCGCCAAAAAGAGTAGGGACAATGGAAACGCGGATATCAATATCGGCATCGGCAATTTTTAAGCGGATACGTCCATCTTGAGGAAGTCTTTTCTCAGCAATATTTAAATCAGCCATAATTTTAATCCGGGAAATAAGGGCGGCTTGAAATCGTTTAATCGCCGGTGGGGTAGAGGTTTCATGCAGTAGCCCGTCAATCCGGTATCTTACCTTAAGCTCATCTTCAAAAGGCTCAATGTGAATATCGGTAGCTCTATCGCGGTAAGCCTCAAGAATTATCTGATTGACAAATTGGATGATAGAGGCATCTCCGGCTAATTTTTCAATATCTTTAATTTCCTCTTCTTTGACTTCTAAACGGGGGTCCGCTTCCTCAACCATTTTTTCCATGGTTTCTGCTCCAATGCCGTAAAATTGCCGGATGGCTTTGGTGATTTTATCCTCACCAGCGGCAATGATTTCTACTTCGCTGCCCAGGAGAAGGCGCAGGTCATCTAAAGCCTCTAAATCGCGGGGATTAGCCATGGCTACCACCAGGCGGTTATCAATAATTTTTACCGGGATAAGTTTGTACTGATAAGCAAACTTGGCAGGGATTTTTTCAATTGCCAGAGGGTCGATATCTCCCTGAGAAAATTTTTCTGAAGCGCCCATCTCAACTGCCTTCCCTTTCTTTAACGTATAGCCTATAATTTACTATATGTCTCCATGGAAGTCAATAGGAATAAGAAAAACACTCCAACCCTCATTACTGGGGGAGGGTTGGTTTGATTCGAATCTTCATTCTTGACCAAAAGCGGGACTCATGGTAAGTTAAATGGAGAATTTTGGTCCCCAACAGGGTAGTTTAAGATGAAAAAAACAGTTAAATTAGATATTGCCAGGCTTATTTGTTCTTTGAATGGAGAAGGGGGGGAGGGGGTTTTAAACCAGATAGAACATTCCTATCGACATTTTGCGGTCTCTGGCGAAGGGAAGGGAGATATGTCTCTTAATTTCCAGGTTACCCCTTTTTTTGGCGAAGGAAAAAATCCAAAGATTTCTTTTGATTCTGAACGGAACTCTCTCCAAATGGAAACCGACAAATTTAATCTCTGGTTCAATTGCCAACTTAATGAAGGTAAAGCCGTAATTTCAAGCGATAACCCTCTTTTATCTTTAGGGACGATACTTCGCAATATCTATACCTGGCATCTGATGAATGGAGATGGCATTGTTTTTCATGCCAGCGGTTTAATAAAAGATGGTTCAGCCTATATTTTTATTGGCCCTTCAAAAAGCGGGAAAAGTACGGTGAGTAGACTGTCATCACATTTGACCCTTATTAACGATGATATAATTTTTTTAAGGGAGGGAAAAGACGGCTTCCGTATTTTTACTACCCCTCCCTGGAGCTGCCAGATAAAAGTCCTGGAGGCCAATATCTCTGTTCCTCTTCAGGCTCTGTTTCTTTTAAAAAAAGATAAAAGAAATTTTCTGGAAAAACTTTCTCACAAAGAAGCCCTTAGTCTGTTAATGACTTCTCCGTACTTACCTTTATCGACTGCCAATTTGGAAAGATTAATCAGCCGATTTCAAAGGCTTATAGCCCAAATCCCCACTTATAAATTACATTTCTTACCTCAGGTTTCATTTTGGCAGTGTATTAAAAATGAATTATCTCATTAAAACTTTTAACCTTACTAAAGAGTTCTTTCCGGCTAAAGGATTGCCTGAGTTTCTATTGCATCCTTTAAAACGTTCAAAGAAAATCTCGGCTCTTAATAGAATTAATCTTGAAATTCCAGAAGGAAAGATATTTTCCCTGCTCGGGCCCAATGGAGCAGGGAAAACCACTTTGATTAAAATTTTATGCGGCCTTATTTTACCTACCAGCGGCACTTCCGAAGTTTGCGGTTATGATGTTACAAAAGAAGGAACAGAGGTAAAGAACCTGGTCGGGCTGGTCACCGGTGAAGAACGCAGTTTCTATTGGCGCTTGACTGGGCGGGAAAATCTTCATTTCTTTGCGGCACTTCATGGATTTTCTTCTAAAAAGACCAATGAAAGAGTAAATTTTCTCTCCCAATTTCTTTCCCTTACGGATTTTTTGAATAAACGCTTTCAGGAATATTCAACAGGTATGAAACAGCGTTTAGCTATTGCCCGGAGCCTCCTTAATGACCCAAAGGTTTTATTTTTGGATGAACCGACTAAAAGCCTTGACCCGGAAAGTGCTGAAGAGCTGCGCCGCTTTATTTTAGAAAAATTGGTTAAAAAGGAAGGAAAGACAATTTTTTATACTACCCATCAGTTGAGTGAAGCAGAATTCTTTTCCGATTATATCGCCATTATGAAGAAAGGGCAAATTAAAATCTTCGGGAGTCTTACAGAGCTGCATCAAAAAAATCTTTTTAGCGGCGAGTTTACCTTAAAGAAATTTTATCATGAAATTGTGAAGGAGGGAGTTTAGTTGCCTTTCCGAAAAATGTGGGCTTTTATCAGGAAGGACTTTCTTCTTTTTTCAAGCTACCGCCTTTCTTTTATTCTAAGCTGGACGAGCATTCTTTTAGAAATTTCAATTTTTTATTTTATCGCCAAGCTTTTTGGGAAAGAGGCAAGCTCTTATCTTCAAAATTACGGCGGGGAATATTTCCCTTTTGTCCTTATTGGGATTGCATTTTCAAGCTATTTTTATACTTCTCTGAGAAGTTTCTCCCGGGAACTTCGTCAAGAACAGATGATGGGGACTTTAGAAGCAATACTGGTTAGCCCGACTAGTATTCCTTTAATTATTATTTCTTTGAGCCTTTGGAATTTTTTGTATACTTCTATTTCGGTAATCGTTTATTTAGTTTTTGGTGTAGCCATATTCGGGCTTGATTTATCTTTGGCTAACTTTGGCCTGGGCTTAGTGATATTGTTTCTGTCGATACTATCTTTTAGCGCCCTGGGTATCATTTCTGCCAGTTTCATTTTAGTCTTTAAACGGGGCGATCCTATTACTTGGCTCTTAGGAACGGCTTCTGCTCTTATGGGCGGAGTTTATTTCCCGATTGCCGTTCTCCCTCAAGGATTACAGGCTATATCCAGGTTTTTGCCGATTACCTATGCCCTGAGAGCAATGCGTCATGTTTTACTTCAAGGTTTTGCAACCAGGGATGTCTTTTTAGAAATAGCTGTTCTTCTCACTTTCTGTCTGTTCCTTTTTCCCGCGAGTATATTTATTTTTAGATATGCGGTGAAAAAAGCCAAGATAGATGGAAGCCTGGTGTATTATTAAGCAGAAAAAAAAGAATTAATGGAGAATAGTTTATCTTTAGAAGAAAAGCTGTTGTTGGCGGCACTTAAAGGGAATGTGCCGGCTGTCCCTGAAAATATAAATTGGGCGGAGTTTTTAAAACTATCCAGAAAAGCCAGAGTTTCCCCTTTTGTCTACTATCAATGGAAAAAAGTTAATTTTCCTTTTTGCCCCCCGCCGGAAATTTTTGATGCTTTTGAAAAAGATTTCTACGAGACTTTTTCCCGCAATATTTTGATTCAGAAACTTACTAAAAAAGTATTTAATCGAATAAAAAAAAATATTGAGATTATTCCTTTAAAAGGCGTTGTCTTTATGGAAAAGTTTTATCCACACTTAGGGACGAGACCGCTCAGCGATATAGATTTTTTGATTAAAAGCGATGATTATGAAAAATTAAAAAAAATATTAAATGATTCTCAGGGGAAATTACTTGTCAGAAAACCTTACGCGGCTGTTTTTACATTATCCAACCCAATAAAGATTAATTTTGACGTAGCCTGGAATTTTTTAGCTATTGAACGTTTTATAAAAACCTGCAACTGGTCTGATGAAGAGGTGTGGAGGAGAGCGAAAAAAACAGAGGTATGCGAAGAGAATATTCTTTTGTTGAGCCCGGAGGATACCCTGCTTCATCTGATTTACCACCAGGCTTTTCAGCATTGTTTTAGGAACTTCTTGGGGTATCTGGATATTACCCGCTTAATTAATCAGACATCAATAGATTGGGAGTTTTTTCATAGAGTAATAATCAGGCTGGGTTTAGCTAGTGTGGCTAAAAAGGAGTTAAAATTCTGCAAAGATTACCTGGGTGCCAATGTCCCTTTAAAGGTAATCTCGAATTTAAAAGAAAATTTATGGAATCAAATCGTTTTTCGGGGATTTTCTGAATTGGCCCCAGAAAATTTGCATTTATCCTGTCCTGATTTGGTTGACTGGCTTCGCCAGCCATTTTTTTGGGATAGGTTTTCTCAAATTGGGAAGACTTTTTTTTATGCCCTTTTTCCCAGTAAAAATTGGATGAGGGCCAAATTACGGAAATTTACGCCTTGATTGAAAATTAAGGATAAAATTCTACTCGAGATATAGCCTGAGCTCTACCTTTGCGGCTATTTCTTTAATGAGTACTTAAATTTTGGTTGCTTTTTTATCAAGAATATATTAGTATTATTTCTAGGGCTATAGCACATTTACAGTCTATATAAAGGGAGAAAATGTTTTGAAAAAGAAAACAGTCATCGTTTTAGTTCCAATCTTATTTGTCCTATGTATTTCATTGGGATGCGGCGGTAAAAAAGGGGTAACTAGGATGAAAGGGACAGTTCCGTTTGTTTCTAGTCAACCTTATACTTTAGGCCCTATGGATAAAGTTACGGTAAAGGTATGGCGGCAGTCCGATCTTTCCGATGATTATTCAGTCGATTTTCGAGGAATAATTAGATTCCCTCTAGTAGGCGAGGTGAGTTGTTTAGGCTTTACTACTTATGAATTGGCTGATTTATTAGAAGAGGAATTAATACGTTACATAAAAAATCCTCAGGTACGGGTTGAAGTTAAGGAATACAACAGCCACAGGGTGATTATTATGGGCGCCGTGGCTAAACAAGGGGTTTATTATGTAAAGAGCCGGTTGACTATTATGGAGGCTATTGCCGTGGCGGGTGGTTTTAAAAAAGGAGCAAAAACCACTCAGGTATTTATAGGCCGGGGAGAAATAGGCAATTTAGAGTTGCTTCAGGTAAATGTGAAAGACGTAATGACAAAAGGGAGGAAGGATAAAGATATACTGCTTCAAAACGGCGATATAGTTTTTATCCCTACTACTTTTGTAGCTAATGTCAATCAGGCTATCAAAGATGTGTCGGGGACTTTAGATGTCTATAACACTGTAGATGAATAATTGAACAATAACAAGATGACACACACCTATGAGCTTAGTATTCGTGATTACGTAAGGATAATCCGAAGGAGAAAATGGATTGTCCTTTTTTGTTTTTTTATTGCCATGGCCTCGAGTCTCTTCTATACCATTAAACAAAAGCCTACCTATATAGCTTCTGCCACAGTAAGAATACAGGAGCGAATTCCTCATAAGATGCTTACTGGTTTTTTTATCTTTCCGATGTGGGATTTAGAAACTGAGACCAGGACGATTGTCAGCTTCAAAATCGTCCAAAAGGTGGCTGTGAAATTAGGTCAGATTACACCAGAGATGTCAGAGGAGGAACAAAGTCGGATTATCAGGAAAATACAATCGGGGATTAAATCCAATCGGGAAGGCGACACGAATTTAATAAAGGTTACAGTAATATCTTCAAATCCTAAAGAACCAACTAAAATCGCCAATTTACTTACTGCCGTTTATATTGAAGAAAACCAAAAGATTAAAAGTAAAGAGAAACGAAATTTACGCGAATTTGTCGAAAATCAGCTGGCCAAATATGAAAATGCCTTGGCGGAAAGTGAATCTGTATTAGTCTACTTTAAAGAAAGTTTACCTTTAAGTTTACAGAATCAAGCTTTAGACTCTATAGCTAGAATTCAAGATGACCCGGCTATTTCGGAATTTCGAACCCGATTAGCTAAATTACAGGTAGAAATTTTCGATTTATTAAGAACATATACTGAAGAATATCCCCAGGTAATAGAGCTGCGGGAAGAAATGGCTAGTCTTGAGGAACAAATCGATAACCGGATTGACGAATTAACCTCGCATGCCAAAGCTTGGCCGGAAACTAACGTGCAGTTTGCCCGCCTGCTGCGCAATTTAAATTTAAATCGGGATCTTTATCTTATGTTCAGCAAAAAATTAGAGGAGGTAAAAATTGCTGAAGCAGAAGAGGTAGCTGATGTTGAAGTGGTAGAACCAGCTGGGGCCTCCCGGCCAATAATACCAAACCGCAGCCGAAACGTAATTTTTGGGGGATTGATGGGTATTGTTTTGGGTTTAGTCGGTGCCTTTATCTCTGAAAATTTAGATATTTCTATCGGTACGATTGAAGAGGTGGAAGAATTTCTCCAGATTCCTGTTTTGGGCGTTATTCCGTACATAAAAATAGAGGAGGAAAAGAAGCAATTCTGGCATTCTTCCGCCAGTCGCCCTTCAGAAGATAAAAGGAAAATTCAGGAATTACAACTCCGCCTGCTTACTCAGTTCAGTCCTAAGTCCCTGATAACCGAAGCTTTTCGGGTTGTCCAGACCAATATCCAGTTTACCTTTTTGGAAAAATTAGGTAATACTATGGCTTTTGTCTCGGTGGGCCCCAAAGAAGGGAAAACCCTGACGGCAACTAACTGCGCCATCACTATGGCACAGATGGGGAAGAAAACCTTATTGGTGGATTGTGACCTTCGCCGGCCGGCCATTCATAAAATATTTGGATTAAGTAAAGAAGAAGGTCTTCACGAAGTCCTGATAGGAGATTTGAATAAAGAGAAAGCGGCCAAAACCATGACTGATGTTCTTTTGGGTAATCTTGAAACCAAGGGGGTATTGCAGAGTCATGCTTTGGAAAATTTAAGTATGGTTTTTTCCGGGCATCTGGTTTCGAATCCAGCGGCCCTGCTTAGTTCCAATAAAATGGCTGAGTTGATTCATTACTGGAAAAATAAATATGATGTGGTAATTTTCGATACCCCTCCCGTCCTGCCAGTCTCTGATGCATCCATTTTGGCATCTCAAATAGATGGTGTAGTATTGGTTTATCAAGTAGGGAAGGTTGCCCGGGGAGCTCTTCGCCGAGCCAAAATGCAGTTAGAAAGCGTAGGGGGAAAAGTGGCCGGTATAGTTTTGAACAATATCCGGGCAACAGAGATGGAATTGAGCGACGCCTACTACTATTACTATTATAGGTATGGTGACGATACAGAAAAGAAGAAACATAGGAATATTTAATTAGTTCTTTAAAACCCAGATGTTCGAATTTCTTTTTGTCCTTTCTTTGGTGATTTTCATCGGAGTCAATATCAGTATCCGCAGATGGCGTTACTCTTTTAAGTTTTTCTGGGTGATTGTCTTATTAACTTTACTAAGCCTTTTTACCATATTTACCTTTACCGAAATCCACAATGGGTATAATATTTTAATTTTCTTTGCCCTGCTTTTTTTTACTGTGGGTATAGGGATATATCTGTGCCGGAGATATTTGTGAGGCCAAAATGAAATCGTTATATCCTAAAACACTTATCCAATCGGGGATTATTTTAAGTGCTGTTTTTTTTGTAAGCTGGACCTTCGGAAATCTTACCGTTACCGCCTTTCCCTTAACTTTAGCTTTATTAGCCGGCGTAGTCATTGCCCTGATAGTTTTCCTTAATACCGAATTAGCTTTAATAATCTTAATTTTTTCTATGTTATTATCGCCTGAATTCGATATCATGGAGTTGCATGAAAGGTCTGTGGTTATACGTATTGATGATGTCCTTCTAGTTTTTGCTTTTTTTGCCTGGTTAGCCAAAACGGCCGTTCATAAGCAAATGGCCTTTTTCCGCCGTACTCCTCTCAACATACCTATTATTACCTATATTTCGGTCTGCATTTTTTCCAGTATTTTTGGCGTTTATGCAGGAAGAATAAATCCCGTAACTACTTCTTTCTACATCTTAAAATATATTGAATATCCCATGATTTTTTTTATGGTGGTAAATATCTTGAGAGACCAAAAACAGATAAAACGTTTTCTAACCTTTATTATACTAACCTACGTTATCGTCTGTCTTAATTCTTATTTTCAGATCGGTCATATCCCCAGGGTGACCGCTCCCTTTGAAGGCCTAGGTTCTCGAGCCCAACCCAATACTTTTTCCGGATATCTCATGTTTATTATGGCTATTCTTTCTGGGTTTTATCTCCACGCTAGATTTTTTCGGGAAAAGTGGCTCTATGGATGTCTCTTCCTTTTGGGGATACCGCCTTTTTTATATACTTTCTCTCGATCGGGATATGTGGCAATCATTGCCATGTTTATTGCCTTGGCTTTTTTAACCAGAAAAAAAAGGACAATTATAATTTTAGGTTTTTTAGTGATATTTATACTCAGTCCCTTTTGGCTTCCTTCACCAGTTGTAGAGAGAATCAAGACTACTTTTGTCGGGCCTAAATATGAATTGATGGGTTTCCCTCTACAGTTAGAAAGATCGGCTGGAGATAGAATTCTATCTTGGAATATCGCTTTTAAACTTTGGCCCCAACGGCCGTGGCTGGGATATGGGGTAAGTTACATATTTTTAGATATTCAATATATTACGGTATTACTGGAAACAGGAGTTCTGGGAATTTTTGCTTTTGCTTGGATATTGGTAACTATTTTTCGATCTGTCCTGCGTATTTATGACAAATTTAAAGAAAATATCTTTGCCCAAGCCTTAAGCTTAGGATATTTAGCTGGATTTGTTGGTTTATTGCTTCACGCGTTAACTGTTAATACCTTTATCATCGTAAGAATTATGGAGCCCTTCTGGTTTATAACCGCCATGGT
>CAZDME010000024.1:0-19283 GCA_964506785.1 uncultured bacterium
ATAAATTCCGTGCGGTAGAGTAATTGATTATTCCGGTGAAGAAAAATCTGCGCGTCAGTAATAACTAATGATTTTTTGGGAATATTAAAAAAATCTGAAATTCTTCCTCCAGGAGTAATATGGATTTTTCCCTCAACGCGAAAATCATCTAAAATGGCAATTACCTCTATTTCTTCCCGTTCAACTCTCATTTTCTACCTTTAGAGGCTATCGGGCCCACTAATTTTTCCCGCTACAGCACTGGCAGCAGCTACGGCCGGACCGGATAAAAACACCTGGCTTTGAAGATCCCCCATGCGACCGACAAAATTACGGTTAGTAGTTGATATGGCCCGCTCTCCTCTAGCTAAAATACCCATATGACCACCTAAACAAGGCCCGCAAGTAGGGGTAGAAACTACCGCTCCGGATTTGATAAAAATTTCTATCAGCCCTTCTTTTAAAGCCTCTAAATAAATCTTTTGCGTAGCCGGTATAATAATCGCCCGAACGGTTGATTTTACCTTTCTTCCTTTTAGAATTTTAGCTGCTACACGTAAATCCGAGAGGCGGCCGTTGGTACATGAACCAATTACGGCCTGATCGATAGAAATCCTTCCAACTTTATCAATCGGTCTGGTATTAGAAGGAAGATGGGGAAAGGCTACCTGTAAATCTATTTTTTTCGCTTCGAACTTAAAAAATTTTTTATATCGAGCCTTTTTATCACTACGATAAATTTTATATCCCTTTTTTCGGGGCAGTTTAGTCAAATACTGTTCGGTAATTTTATCTGGTTCAATAATCCCGCTCTTAGCGCCAGCTTCAATAGCCATATTGCAAATAGTCAACCGTCCATCTATTTCTAATTTTTTGATGGTCTCACCGTTAAATTCCATAGCGGCGTAACGAGCACCATCGACACCAATCTTCCCGATAGTGTAAAGAATGATATCCTTGCCACCTACCCACTTTTTTAAATTGCCCATATAGGTAAACTTTATTGATGGAGGAACCCTGAGCCAGACTAATCCTTTGATAAAAGCATAAGCTAAATCAGTGCTGCCTATGCCCGTAGCAAAGGCCCCTAGGGCACCATAGGTACAGGTATGAGAATCGGCACCGATAATTAAGTCGCCAGGGAAAACCAGACCTGCTTCGGGAAGAAGAGCATGTTCAATCCCCATCTGGCCAACTTTAAAAAAATATTCTATTTTCTGTTTTTTGGCAAAATCTTTAAGGATTTTTACCTGGGTGGCCGATTCGATATCTTTACTAGGCGTAAAATGATCTGGAACCAGAACAATTTTTCGAGGGTTGAAAACCTTCCGGGCTTTAGCTTTATTAAATTCTTCGATAGCCAGGGGGGCGGTAATATCATTACCTAATCCTAAATCAACTCGTGCCAAGATGAATTCACCTGGGTTAACTTCTTTCCGGCCAGAATGAGCAGCTAGAATTTTCTCGGTAATGGTCATAGCCATAATGACACCATCATTTTTCTCGACGCTGTAATATCCTATTAACCGCGTTTAGATAAGCACGGGCACTGGCTTCAATAATATCGGTGCTGGCTCCCTTACCAAGAAAAACCCCTTCTTCAATCTTGACCTTAATGGTCACCTCCCCAATAGCATCTTTGCCCTTGGTAACCGAGTTAACTGTATAATCAATCAGTTCTCCGGTCAATCCGGTTACCTTATCAATCGTTTTATAAACAGCGTCAATAGGACCGTCGCCCTTACCTGTTTCAGTAATAAGTTTGCCTTTTCTCTTAAGGGTAACCGTCGCTTCTGGAATTATTTTTGTGCCACTAGTTACTTTCAAACTATCTAAAGAGAAAACTTCAGGCAATGAGATTAGTTCGCCTTCGACAATGATGGCCAAATCTTCATCATAGATTTCTTTTTTCTTATCGGCTAAGACTTTAAATTCTTCAAAGGCTTTTTGAACTTCATTCTCTGGGAGACGATAACCCAACTCTTCCAATCGTTCCCGGAAAGCATGACGACCAGAATGCTTGCCTAAAACCAGTTTACTCATTTTTAAACCGATGGTTTCCGCCCTCATAATTTCATATGTAGTCGGCTCCTTTAAAACGCCATCCTGATGAATACCGGCTTCATGGGCAAAGGCATTGGCACCAACAATAGCTTTGTTAGGCTGGACCGGTATACCGGTTAAATGACTAACCAGCCGGCTGGTTTTATAAATCGCCCGGGTATTGATATCGGTCCTAAATTTAAAAAAATCACTTCGAGTAGCCATGGCCATAACTACCTCTTCTAAAGACGTATTGCCGGCTCTTTCGCCGATGCCGTTAATAGTACACTCTATCTGCCGGGCACCATTGATTACGGCCGAAAGCGAGTTAGCTACCGCCAAACCTAAATCATTGTGGCAATGGACGCTGATAACAGCCTTCTTAATATTTTTTACTCTTTCACCAATCGTCCTAATTAAATGGCCAAATTCCTCTGGCATAGTAAAACCAACGGTATCAGGGATATTAATTGTTCCAGCTCCAGCTTCAATGACCGCCTCAATTATCTCGCAGAGAAAATCAACATTACTCCGACCGGCATCTTCCGGAGAAAATTCTACATCGCTAACATGCTTTTTGGCCAATCTTACCGCTTCAACCGCATTCTTTATAACCTCTTTACGGCTCATCTTCAATTTGTACTTAAGATGAATTTCGGAAGTAGCAATAAAGGTGTGAATGCGTCTTTTTGGCGCCTTTTTTAAAGCTTGGACGGCAGACAAAATATCTTCATCAACGGCCCGAGCCAAACCACAAATGACTGGCCCCCGAACCGCTTCGGCAACTGATTTAACGGCTTCAAAATCACCGGGAGAGGAAACAGGAAACCCGGCTTCAATTATGTCAACTTTCAACCGAGCCAGCTGTTTGGCAACTTCCAGTTTCTCTCTGACATTGAGACTGGCTCCAGGGGACTGCTCCCCATCCCTCAAAGTAGTATCAAAAATTATTACTTTTTCCATAAATCCCAACTACAAACTATGGGTTAAATTATTTCTTCATCCAGGGCATCATTTTGCGGAGGCGCCTACCAACTTCTTCAATCGAATGTTTTTCTTCTTTCTTTACGGCGGCACGAAACACCGGACGGTTGGCCTGATTTTCGGCAATCCATTCGCGGGCAAACTCACCACTTTTAATTTCACCCAGAATTTTCTTCATTTCTTGACGAGTTGTTTCAGTAATTATGCGCTTCCCCCGGGTAAAATCTCCATATTCAGCGGTATCGCTTACCCGATTACGCATACCCATAATACCATTTTCATAAATCATGTCAGTAATCAGTTTCAATTCGTGAAGGCACTCAAAATAAGCCACCTCAGGTTGATAGCCAGCTTCCGCTAAAGTTTCAAATCCCGCCTTAATCAGCTCTGTAACTCCACCACAGAGAACCGTCTGCTCACCAAATAAATCTGTTTCTGTTTCCTCGGCAAAAGTAGTTTCAATAACCCCGGCGCGGGTTCCGCCAATGGCCCGGGCGTAGGCTAAAGCCAACTGTTTGGCTTTACCGCTGGCATTTTGATATACGGCTAGTAAACAAGGGACACCCTTTTTCTCCTGATACATTCGCCGAACCAAACTGCCTGGACCTTTAGGAGCAACCATAAAAACGTCAACATAAGCAGGCGGAATAATCTGATGAAAATGAATATTAAAGCCGTGTGAAAAAACCAAGGCTTTCCCTTTGGTTAAATTCGGTTCGATAGCTTCCTGATAAACTTTAGGTTGAACCGGATCCTGGGTTAAAATTTGAATCACCTGGGAATCCTTAGCCGCCTGACCAGCGGAAAGCGGTTTAAATCTATCTTTAACAGCTTGAGCATAATTTTTCGATCCCTTAAGCTCAGCGACAACAACCCTAACACCGCTGTCTCGAAGATTTAAAGCCTGGCCTCTTCCCTGAATACCATAGCCAATGATAGCTACAGTTTTATTCTTCAAAAGTTTGGGATTTGCATCTTTGTCATAATACACCTTGGCCATGATTTTCCTCCCTTTTTAGTTTTTCGCAATAGCAATTCTCCCTGTTCGCACCAATTCAGTAATGCCAAACGGTTTAAATAGTTCAATAAATTCCTGAATGCGATTTCCTGTTCCGCGCATCTCAATGGTTACTGTGTTGGAACTCATATTAACGATTTTCGCCTCATTTATTTCTGCCATTTGCTGGATATCGGAGCGGGTCCGGCCATCAGCCTTTACGGTGACCAAAATCAATTCTCGCTCGATAAATCCCCTTTTGGTTAAATCCTGGACAACAATAACATCAATCAATTTATTTAGCTGTTTGTTTACCTGCTCTAAAATGCGGTCATCTCCTTCGACAACAATAGTCATCCGGGA
Organism: uncultured bacterium; assembly: GCA_964506785.1. Lineage (GTDB taxonomy): Bacteria > CAZDME01 > JAYEMH01 > JAYEMH01 > JAYEMH01 > CAZDME01. Next base: position 4,367 of record CAZDME010000024.1, read on the forward strand.
GACACTTGGATCTTCAGTTTCTCCAACAGTAAGACTGGTAATATTAAAACCGCGAGCACTAAAAAGCCCGGCAATTCGGGCTAAAACCCCAAATCGATTTTCAACCAAGCAAGATATCGTATGCTTCACTTTATCCTCCTTTAGGCCAATCCGGAAATCATCTCCTTAAGTGAGGCTCCGGCTGGTACCATAGGAAAAACATTCTCTTCCTGAATTACCTTAAAATTTAAAAATACCGGCTGGACTATTTGTATGGCCTTTTCAATCGCCGGTCTTACTTCTTCTCTCTTATCGACTTCAATCCCCACCGCACCAAAGGCTTCAGCTATTTTAACAAAATCAGGGTTTTTAAGACAGGTACTTGAATATCTTTTTTTATAAAAAAGCTCCTGCCATTGCCTAACCATTCCCAAAGCAGAATTATTCAATATGGCAACCTTTACCGGAGCCTGATAGGAAACGGCAGTGGTTAACTCTTGAATATTCATCTGGATACTGCCATCACCGGCAATATCAAAAACAATTTTATCTGGCTTGCCCAATTGCGCCCCAATAGCCGCCGGGAAACCATAACCCATTGTCCCCAAACCTCCAGAAGAAAGAAAGGTTCTTGGCTTTTCATATCTATAAAACTGAGCGGCCCACATCTGGTTTTGTCCTACCTCGGTAGTAATAATCGCTTCGCCTTTAGTTGCTTCGTATATCTGCTCGACAACATATTGCGGTTTAATCCCTTGCCCATCATCTTTATAGGTAAGGGGATATTTCCCCTTCCAGTCTTGGACTTTTTTCATCCATATTTCGATTGAAGGAGATGAGACTCTCTTATTTATGGATGATAGAACCCTTTTCACGTCTCCAACAATGGGAATAGCCACAGGAACATTTTTACTTATGGAAGTAGGGTCAATATCAATTTGGATAATCTTCGCCTGAGGAGCAAAATCTTTAATCCGGCCGGTCACCCGGTCATCAAAACGAGCCCCAACAGCAATAATCAAATCTGACTCCATAATGGCATGATTAGCATATTGCGTCCCATGCATACCCAACATCCCTAAAGAAAGTTTATGGGTTGAAGGAAATCCGCCTAGACCCAAAAGAGTAGTGGTAACCGGAATTTGAGTCTTTTCGGCAAATTCCTTTATTTCTTTATCTGCTCCCGCGCTAATTATTCCACCCCCGGCATAAATTATCGGCTGTTTAGATTGAGAAATTGCCAGAAGAGCCCGTTTAATTTGCCCAGGATGACCTTCATAAGTTGGCTGATAACTGCGGATGTCTATTTTTTCTGGATAATGAAATTCTGCCTGTGCCATACTAATATCTTTGGGAATATCAATCAATACTGGCCCGGGCCGGCCGCTCCGGGCAATATAAAAAGCTTCTTTGATGATACGAGCAAAATCCTTTACATCTTCAACCAAATAATTATGTTTGGTAATTGGCCGGGTAATGCCGGTAATATCCGCTTCTTGAAAGGCATCATTACCAATCATTTTTGTTGGCACCTGCCCGGTCAAAGCTACCAAAGGAATAGAATCCATATAAGCGGTGGCAATACCGGTAACTAAATTAGTCGCCCCTGGACCAGAAGTAGCAATACAAACACCAACTTTTCCGGTGGCCCGGGCATAACCATCAGCCGCATGAACAGCTGCTTGTTCATGCCGGGTTAAAACAAATTTTATTGATGCGTCATAAAGCGCATCAAAAATAGGTAATACTGATCCCCCGGGATAGCCAAATAGAATATCCACTTTTTCCTTTATCAAAGATTTAATTAAGATCTCCGCTCCAGTCATCCTTATCTCCACAAAGTAGTTTGTTTTTTCTCTAAGTTTACAGTTTTGAACTTTTTTCTTTATACTGTTAACTATTTTCTAAAAATTGCCCCGCTACTAGCCGAAGTAACCAATTGGGCATAACGCCTCAAATAACCAGTTTTTATCTTAGCTTCTGGAGGCTGCCAAAATTTCCCTCTTTCCTCTAATTCCCCGGGCATCAGATTAAGCTCAAGTTTTCTCGCCGGAATATCAATGATAATTTCATCACCCTCTTCCACTAAAGCAATCGGGCCTCCAGCGGCCGCCTCTGGAGATATATGTCCAATGCAAGGCCCCCGGGTTCCACCAGAAAAACGCCCGTCGGTAACTAAAGCTACTTCTTCACCCAAGCCCAAGCCAACTAAGGTAGAAGTGGGAAGAAGCATCTCTCTCATCCCCGGACCACCCTTTGGTCCCTCATAACGGATAACAACCACATCGCCTTTTTTAATCTGATTCTTGAGAATCGCATCCAAAGCTTTTTCTTCAGAATTAAAAACCCTGGCTGGACCGCGAAATTGTTTGGCCTTATTGCTTACTGCCGCCTGCTTTACCACCGCTCCGTCAGGAGCCAATGTCCCAAAAAGCACGGCGATGCCTCCTTCAGCGGCAATCGGATTATCTAAACTATGAATTATATCTTGGCTATGAATCATCCCCTGTTTAGCCACTTCCTTTACTTTTTCACCAGTTACGGTTAAACCATTCTCCAACTTAGGTAAAAGAGCCTGCATTAATCCAGGAATACCTCCGGCGGCATCTAAATCTTCCATAAAATAATCTCCTCCGGGACGAAGACTGGTAAGCTGAGGGGTTTGGCGCGATATCTGGTCAAATAAAATCAAAGGAAGATTAATTCCGGCTTCAGAGGCGATGGCTGTCAAATGCAAAGCCGTATTAGTTGAACCACTTAAAGCCATATCCGCCCGAATAGCGTTTCGAAAATTTTCTTCTTTCATAATCATCCGGCTGGTGAGATTTTTTTTAACCAGTTCGACAATTTTTTCGCCACTAGCCTCAGCAATTCTTTTCTTCTTAGCTGATACCGCCAGAGCAGTAGCACAACCAGGCAAACTCATACCCATAACTTCGGCCAAACAGGACATGGTGTTAGCCGTATACATTCCCTGACAGGAACCCGCCCCGGGACAGGCCTCAATAGTTAAATTTTCTAACTCAACTTCATCAATTTCCCCTTTTTTGAAACGGCCTATGGCTTCAAAGGTATCACGAACCAGAGAAAGCTTTCTCATTTTATATCGCCCGGAAAGCATCGGCCCAGCCGTAACCATAATGCAGGGTATATCCAAACGAGCCGCCGCCATCAGCATCCCCGGGGTAATTTTATCACAGTTGGTAAGAAGCACCAAGCCATCAAAGGCATGAGCCATGGATACTGATTCAACAGCATCGGCAATCAATTCCCGGGTGGGCAGGGAATAATGCATCCCCAGATGCCCCATAGCCACACCATCACAGACTCCGGGAATGCCAAAGAAAAAAGGCAGCCCGCCTCCTGAACAAATACCTCTTTCAATCCAGCGTTCCAAATCACGCATACCGACATGTCCGGGGATAAGATCACTGAAAGCAGTAGCTACACCAATAAAAGGTTTAGAAAAATCTTTTTTGCTAATACCAGTAGCAAATAGTAAGGCTCGATGAGGAACCCTTTCTATTCCTTTTTTAGTTACATCACTACGCATTTTTCCCTCCGCTAATAACTGTGAAAATCTAAAGACTACATCCTTGGCTTTTAGAGGCTATATTGTATAGCATACACCTGGAGGTGTCAAACTATTTATTGATAAAGGTCACTTTCTGTTTCTGTGTAGAATTTAATGTGCAACAACCAAATAATTCTAATAAAGTCAGCTCTGGATATATCGCTTCTGAAAAACCCGCCAGATTTCCAGAGTCATAAGGATAGCTAAAGCAATTAAAATTAAGCTGATAGAGCCTAAAAAATAATGGGGGGTCTTTCCAAAAAAGAACTGATGCCCTTTGACTAAAAGAGCAGCCAGGGTAGTCACAAGCATAAAAACAGAGGGAATTATAGTAAAACGAGTCGGCTTCTTAACCCCCAATAAATATGAAGTAATAACCAAAAGGGCTAAAGCAGCCACTAATTGATTAGAAGCACCAAAAATCGGCCAGATCGTCTGCCAGCCTCCGGTTACACCTAAAAAATAAGCAGGAATAACTACGGCCAAAGAAGCCATCAGGCGGTTTTTAAAAATGGGAAAAGACTGACTGAAAAGTTCAGTAGTAATAAATCGGCCTAAACGAACAGTAGTATCTAAAGTGGTCATGACAAATGTTTGAATTAAAGTAGCTCCTAAAATAACGCCTAAGGTTAACCCGCAGAAGTTTTCGACAAAATGTCCATAGCCAAGACCAAAGGCTTTTATTGGACCACCACTTTTTAGAATACTAAAAAATGTATCTTGGCCAAGCGAGCCGATCTTCCAAGAGAGTCCAGCCGAAACAGCTAAAAGGGCAAAGATGGCAACCATCCCTTCGGTTAACATCGAACCAAAGGCAATGAAACGCCCCTGGCGCTCTTTAGCTAATTGTTTGGAAGTCGTGCCGCCAGAAACTAAAGAATGAAAACCAGAGATGGCTCCACAGGCAATAAGAATAAAAAGCATCGGCCAGAGCGGTCCCTGATTAGGGTGGGTAAACTTTAGGTAGAAGGGTGCCTCAATATTCGGATGGGAAACAAATAAACCCAAGAGGCCAAAACTCATACCTAAAATGAGTATCCAGGCGGAAAGATAATCTCGTGGCTGAAGTAAAATCCAAACCGGCAGAACCGAAGCGAGCAAGCCGTAAAGCATTAAAACGGTAAACCAAATTTTAAAATTAATGGAGGATTCCCAGGGCAGGCTAACAGGGAAGAGTTTTCCCAGATAGATAAAAAGACCCAGAAGAATTAAAGCAATAACTGTACCCCAGATAACTGATAATCTCCGCCGATAAACTATCCAGCCGAAAAAAACGGCTAAAGGGATAAGCATAAAGGAAGGGAAAACAATTTTCGGGCTTGAAGTAAATGTTTTTGCGGCAACCACGCCAAAAACCGCCGTGACTAAAATTAAGGATAACCATATAAAAATAGAAAAAAATAACCGTGCCCTCTTCCCCAAAGAACCTTCAGCTATCTCTGCAATAGATACCCCCTGGTGACGGGTAGAAATCATCAGGGTCAAATAATCGTGAACCGCTCCCAGAAATACGGCAGCAAAGAGAATCCAGATAAAGGAAATTCCCCAGCCAAAGGCAGCCACAGCGGCTATGGGTCCGATAATCGGACCGGCTCCGGCAATAGAGGAAAAATGGTGGCCAAAGAGAAGAAACGGTTTAGCTGGATAATAATCTACTCCGTCATTTAACTCTACGGCCGGAGTGGCCTTTTTATCCTCTGGCTCAATCAAGGTCTTTTCAATCTTACGGCCGTAGGTAAAATAAGCAACCACAAACCAGATTAAAGCCAGAGCAGCAATAATTCCCGAGTTCATTTGTATCCCCCAAAAATCACAGCCCTACCATTTTTTTTATTTTATTTCTCCAAGAATCTTATTTACTTTTTCCCAGTGACTGCCCTGCCAGTAAATCTTCTGGCAGCTGGGGCAGTTCATAAACTTATCCTGATGTTTAAAAACATAAGGAGGCACCTTCTCTTTGCTTTCTTCCTTGGGAATCTTTTCTAAAAGCCGGTTGCAAATAACACAGCGGGTAAAAATTTTCTTTGAATCAGCAGAAAGATGGAAATACTCTATAACCCTTTTCAACTGTCTGCCAACGATATCAGAATCTAGAATTAAGCGATTAAAGCCCTGTCTTTTACCCAAATGGGAATCCCGTGTTATAATCACCCTTTCCTCGCGGAGACTCATAATTATTAAATCGCTTCTTTTTTCCCCAGTAAAATAGAGCGCGTCATAACCCAGAATGCGCAGCCACTTAGCTAAACGCCCGAGCATTTTATCAGCAACGAACCTTATTTTTTCTTCAGCCACTTTTGTAAATCTGGAAGAGAAAGGGTATTCAACAAATCGTTCTTTTCCAACCATCCTCTTCGGGCTACACTTACCCCTAATTCAATATTCGCCAGTTGAGTTAAAATATGAGCGTCAGTACCAATGGTGAATTTAACTCCGAATTTTTTTGCCCTGCGGACATTCAAATCATTTAAATCTAATCTTTGAGGAAAAGCATTTATCTCTAAAGCGATTTGAGTAAGTCCGGCTTGCTTAAAAATTTTATCAAAATCTATCTCATAGGGTTCTCGAGCTCCCATGAGCCGGCCAGTGGGATGAGCAATAATATCTACATATTTATTTCCCATAGCCTTAAGTATTCGCGTGGTCAGCTGATCCCTACTTTGCTTAAAACCGCTATGAATAGCCGCAATAACCACATCCAGTTCAGAAAGTATCCAATCAGGATAATCCAAGCTGCCGTCAGATTTGATGTCGACTTCGGCTCCGGTAAGAACTTTAAGTCCTTTAAGATTATTGTTTAATTTATGAATCAGGTGAATTTTCTTCTTTAAGTTCTCCAGGCTTAATCCCCGGGCGACCTTTAGACTTTGCGAGTGATCGGCAATAACTATATATTGGTAACCCTTGGCCCGGGCCGCTTTAGCGATATCTTCTATCGAATCTGCCCCATCACTCCAGTTGGAATGAACATGAAAATCACCTTGAATATCAGAAAGTTTTACTAACCTCGGCAGCTGGTTTTTAAAAGCCGCCTCTATCTCACCTTGATCTTCTCTTAATTCGGGCGGTATCCAGGGAAGTCCCAGGGATTTATAAACCTCTTCTTCAGTTTTTCCGGCGATTTTTTTATTTCCTTTACTTCTAAAAACACCGTATTCACTTACCTTTAATTTCTTTTTTTTGGCTAATTCCCTAATTTTTATATTGTGGCTCTTTGAGCCGGTAAAATAAACCAAAGCAGCGCCGAAACTACCTGGTTTTACCACCCGGAGATCAACTTGAAGGCCATCTTTCAGGCGGACGCTTGATTTAGTCAAACCCTTGGCCAAAATTTCTTTGACTTCAGGGAAGTGGATAAATGCCTTCATTATTGTCCCTGGCCTAGTAGAACTAGTTAAAATATCAATATCGCCAATCGTTTCTTTACGCCTCCTGAGACTCCCGGCTTCACTGATTAATCTCACTTCTGGCAACCTTTTTAAATCTTCGATAATCGGACGCACTGCACTTAAAGCCTCGAAAAGAAGCATTCTTTTTTTCAGTTCTTGATGGATTTCTATTCCGTGGAGAATATTTTCTTCTATCTTGGCCCCAAGACCGAAAAGGCTTTGAATCTTATGAGCTTTGGCCGCCTTTTCTAAATCCTTAATGCTTTTTATACCCAACTTATCATAAAGAAGCCTGGCTGTTTTTGGCCCCACCTCCGGGACCGATATAATCTGCATTAATCCAGGAGGAAATCCCTTTTTTAATTTTTCGTATTCTTTTAATTTACCCGTTTTTAAAATCTCTTCAATCCGCTTAGCTACCCCTTTACCAACACCCGGAATAGACTGAAGCTCTCCCCGTTTGGCAATTTGGGCAATATCTTCGCCCAAATTCTCTATATTCTGAGCGGCCTTTTGAAAAGCCCGGATGCGAAAGAGATTTGCCCCTTTAATCTCCAGCATCTCTACCATTTCCCAGAGCATCTTAGCAATCTCTATGTTTTTCATTTCTTCAGCAAATCTGAATTCCTATCGCTCCTTTAGGGAAAACTTGAAGGGAATGCACTTTTTAAAACAGGCCCATTTGTTCCGGGCCGATTTTTTCTCCTTCAGCAAAAATTTTTATTCGTCCATAAACTCCGTCATAACCCGGACAAATCTCTACTTTTCCTTCTCTTACCCGAAGGATACTCTCTTTGATTTGGCTGGGGAGCTTATTTAAATCTTCCGAAGGGATATCCAATAGTAGGCGGATTTCATTTCCATAATGGCTGATTATCCGGTGATATTCTCTCGAAACAGTTTCCGTCCCCCGGCTTTTACCTAAACTTTCGGCAATAATTTCTTCAAGAGGGATAAGATTATAAAAAGGAATGCTCCCCTCAGGCTCAAACCCATATTCACGATCAGCTAAATCATCAAGACGATGCATTACCCCAATGGTTAACCGGCCGCCACACTGCGGGCATACATTATTATGTTTCTTACTCTCCTGAGGAGAAAGGCAAAGGTTACAAGAGCGGTGACCATCAAAATGATATTTTCCTTCTTGAGGGAAAAATTCAATGGTGGAAACTAATTTCTTTTGGTCCTTTTCTTTAAGAGTGTTAATAATCTCTTTGTAATCCAGTTCGCCTTCAAAAATATTTGCCTCTCGGGCCAATCGCGAGGGAGAATGGGCATCTGAATTGGAAATAAGAGTAAGTTTATCATGACGGGAAAGGCGCCAGTTCATCGCCGGGTCACTGCTTAAACCAGTCTCAAGAGCATATATTTCCCTGCTTAAATTACCAAAACATTCCTCAATCGAATCAAAACCAGAATTGGACCCAAATAAGCTGAAGTGGGGTGTCCAGATATGCCCGGGAACTAATAGACAATCCTGGGAAATACTTAAAAGTTCTTCTAAAAGGTCGCGGCAGGAAAGGGAAATAATTGGCCGACCATCGCTGGCAAGGTTGCCAAATCCAGAAAGCGAACGATTAATCCTTTCCACCACTTCAATTGAAGGGGCAAAAATAACATTGTGAACACGATGGCTCCGCCCCCCTTGGGAAAAAATATTATTAACCTCGGATGTCAAAATAAAATGAACATCCTGATAAATAAAAAGACCATTTCCTTTGGGCTTAAGCTTTTCTTTTAATTCGGAAAGCCAGAGGTGATGGGTAAAATCCCCTGTTCCAACTAGATTGAGACCTTTCCATTTAGCCCATTGGGCAATATGGTCTACATCCATTTCCCGGCTGGTTGCCCGGCTATATTTGGAATGAAGATGAAAATCGGCAATAAAACGCATTTTTCAGGATAAATATTCCCTGGGAAGGCCTTTTCCTAAAGTGCAAACTATTTCATAAGGAATGGTCCCAATGGTTTGAGCTGTTTCCTCTACGGTAATAGATAGCTTCCCTTTTCCCCCGATGAGAATAACTTCATCTCCAAGGGTGGCTTTAGGATTCACCCCCAAGTCAATCACAATAAGATCCATACAAACTCGACCAACCACCGGCACCTTTTTACCTCTAAAAATTACTTGTCCGCTATTGGAAAGAAACCGGCTATAACCCATAGCGTAGCCAATAGGAAGAACGGCAACGGTGGTATCCCTTTTAGCCCGCCAGGTCCGTCCATAGCTAACTGATTGCCCTTGATGAATTTTTTTCAAAGAGATAATTCTTGATTTCAAACTCATCACTGGTTTGAGAGGAACTAATCTGGCAACTTCCTCCGAAGGATAATATCCATAGAGGATTAAACCGGGACGCACCAGGTTAAAATAACCTTCCGAAAGACCAAGAATGGCAGCACTATTAGCCGCATGCCTCCAGGGAATATCTATCTTAAGCTCTTCAAGCTGGTTAATTACTTCTTGGAAACGTTTAAGTTGTAAGAAGGTAAAAGTTTTATCTTTTTCATCAGCGGCGGCAAAATGGGTAAAGATTCCATAGAGAGAAAGAAAAGGCAAATCCTTTTTTATCCTTTTAATGAGAGAACTCGCCTCTTGATGCCAAACTCCCAAGCGGCCCATTCCTGTATCTATCTTGACCTGAATCTTTATTTTTTTCTTCCGTCTTTTTCCAGCTTGATTTAAGGCTTGGGCCAAGAACCAATCACTTACCGTAGGAATAGCCCGGCAATCGATAAGTGCCTCAATCTGCTCGGGAAGAATGCCGGAAAGAATAGTAATCGGAATTTTAATTCCGGCCTGACGTAAACCCTGAGCCTCCTCTATTTTAGCCACTCCTAATAAATCCACGTTTTCTTTTGCTAATAAACGCGAAACCTCTCTTGCTCCGTGTCCATAGGCATCGGATTTGACCACCGCCAGGATTCCGGCACCTTTGACTCGCTTGCGAATCTCTCTTAAATTGTAACTTAGGGCGGCTAAATTAATCTCGAGCCAAGTCAAAGGCTTAATTTTTCTTTTCATCATCCGTTCTTCTTCCTCTGTGAAGACAGCGAAATCTCCGGATTACGGAGATAGATAGGTTGGAGTTCATACAAATTATCTTTCTTTTTTAATTTCAATTTTTTCTTTCCTAATTGAGCAACAACTGAAGCTTTAGGAAAGAAAAATTCCTCCGGGGCAAAATGAGCTAAATTTCCCAAACTTTTTTGAATAAAGCTTTGATAAACCTTCAATCCCTCCCCAAAAAAAATGGCTGGTTTCTTAATCATACGGCAAATTTCATCTATTGTCAAAACCAAATCCTCAGTTTTTCTTTCTACTTTAATCTTTGAGAAATTTTTGTTTTCTTTTTCGAATATGGCCGTATAAACCAAATTCTTCTTGGCATCAAGGAGAGGGACTAATAAAGTCGCGGAATGACTCTCTGTTAAAGCAAAGTCATCGTTCACTCCTTGAAGCAAAATTTCTAAAGTAGGGATCCCTAAAAGCGGCTTTTCTAAACATAAAGCCAAGGTTTTGGCAACGGTTATGCCTACCCGAAGTCCGGTAAAAGAACCTGGGCCTTGGCTTACGGCAATAGCTTCAATCTTTTCTAAAGAAAGCCGGGCTTTTTTAAAAACCTGAACGATAGCTGGCCAAAGCCTGTCCCGGTAATCATCCTGACGTTCATATTGCTCCAGGATTATTCTCTCATTATCTAAAATGGCGACACTGCCTCGATTCATTATGGCTGTTTCAATTCCCAAGATAGGCATCTTATTATTCCTTAATCAAGACTACCACCGATTAGATGGAGAAAAATCACACTTCGCAAGTGTATTTTTCAATTAGTTATCCGCTCAACAATTTTCTGATAAACCTGACCATGAGGAATCAATTTAATCTCTCTCTTATCCCTATAGGGACCAGCAGCAATTCCAAACTTTACCTCCAGATATTCATCTGGCAAAAATTTCCCTACTTTTTCTCCCCATTCCATAACCGTTACCCCATCTTTATAAAAATATTCCTCCAGGGCTAAATTATGAATCTGGCCAATTTCCAACCGATAGAAATCAAGATGGTAAAGGGAAATCCTCCCGTGATATTCTTTAACTAAGGTGAATGAGGGACTGGTAATAGAACTCCCGTTTTTAATTTTTAATCCGCGGGCTAAACCTTTTACAAAGCAGGTTTTCCCGCTCCCTAATTGGCCGGTCAAAGAAACAACTGCTCCAGAAAAAAGATATTTCCCTAAGTTCTCACCTAAATTTTGTGTCTCAACAGCCGACCGAGTAACTATTTTTTTCATTTAAAAGTGGGTATATCCCTTAGCTTTAAAGGATTCCCCTTCTTTTACCGGAACAATTTCGCCAATAAGGGTAAGGGGAAAATTTAATTTTTTGGCCAGTAACCGCCTGGCTTCCCGGGCGGAAACAGTAAAAAGAAGTTCATAATCTTCGCCTCTCTGGGTAGCCAATATCCAGGGATCAAGATTTAGAATCCGGGCAACTTTCTTTACTGATAGAGATATGGGAACAGCTTTCTTAAATATTTTTGCCCCTACCCGGCTTCTTTTTAAAATATGTTTGAGGTCACCAATCAAACCATCGCTTAAATCGATCATGGCATTAATTTTAAAATTTTTCACCAGATATTCGGCCTCCTTCAAGCGAGGATGAGGTTCAAACTGCCTTCTTAAAAGCTGCGTTTGATAGCGTTGAGGAATCTTTCGCTTCCTTTTTAAAATTTCGAGGCCAACTGAGGCTCCCCCTAGATTACCGGTAACTAAAATTTTGTCTCCTATTTTGGCCCCATCGCGTCTGGTTAAATATTTAGGCTTCACCTCTCCCAACAAAAAGATATCAACTATCAACTTCTCCGGGGAGATAGAAGTGTTCCCGCCGATAATATTTACCTGAAATTTAGTCGCCAGGCTTCTGATTCCCCGATATAATTCATCAGCAAAATCTACTTTGGTCTTAGACGGCATAGCGACGGAGACTAAAGCTGCTATTGGCCTGGCTCCCATAGCAGCTAAATCACTTAGATTAACGGCTAAGGCCTTCCAGCCAATTTGAAAAGGGCTTGCTTCCGGCTGGAAATGCACTCCCTCAATTAACATATCGCAGGTTAAGGCTGACCAATATCCAGTATGATTTTTAATGACCGCCGCATCATCCCCAATGCCCAAAACTACTCTTTTTTTATCTATTCTAGTTTTCTGGGCAATTCTCTCGATAAGGCCGAATTCCCCAATCGACCGCAAGTCATCTTTTTTAAGCCAGCTAAGTATTTTTAATTTAGAAGCCCCAGTCATTAAATTACCCTCGCTAATAAACTTTTTTTCATTACTACTGCTCCATGCGGGCATAGTTCTAAACAGCACAAACATAGAATACATTTTTTATAATCTATCTGTAGACGGCCATCTCTATAGGCAATGGCGTTTACCGGACAACTCTTTACGCAAATTCCGCATTGGAGGCATTTTTTAGTTATTGCCGGATAAACTCGATAACTCCCGGCCAATGTGTTAACTAAAAATTTAGGTAGAAATTTAAGCATTTTATTCCTAAAAGAGCTTTGCGGTAAAAGAAATTTATCTAATTTTACCTCTTCTATTTTTTCTCCTAAGAGCTCAATTTCACCAAAATCGCTTTTATATAAGCCGAGTTTTCGGGCTAAGCTTAATATAGGAAGTTTCATCGGATCCATTCCGGCAACCACGGCCATAATTGCATCCAAAGATAAGGCATCAGAACTTGCCATAATTAACCCAACCTTTCGTATTTTACCGGCTGAGCCTGGGCCATCTCCTTCTATGCCCCAAACCCCATCCATAATCGAAAGGTGGGGTTTGAATGCAGAGAAAATTTTTAAAATTACCCGACTGAATGATTCTGGATCCAAAGCTTTTTTATGCAATTCCGTTTTAGTCAATCCGGGAACCAATCCATACATATTTTTCACTGCTCCAGTTAGAAGCATCAGTTCATGAGTTTTAAATTTGGGGATGGAAATAATAAGGTCCATCTCCAAAGCTTCCTCAGAAATAGGAATTTCTTTTATCCCTGGCAGGTTAGTAGGAATCTTTTTAAAACATTCAAATTTTAAAAGCCTAGCCCCAGTTTGCACAGCCACTTTTTTCATTCCCGATATCTCCCAGACTTTTTCTACCCCTTGATTATAGCCTCCCGGGGAATCACCGATATAAGGCAGGCCGCCAGCTTCTTTAACTATTTCGGCTATTACCCTGACGACAACCGGGTGGGTATCAATGGCTGTCTCCGGACTCTTAGCGGAAAGAAGATTAGGCTTAAGGAGAACTTTATCACCTGGCTTGATAAAAGGCTTTATCCCGCCAATTAAATCGAGGGCTTTGCCAACGGCTTCTTTAATCTTAAAATATTCATAACTGGAACATTGAACGATAGAAACTTTCGCCACTTTTTATGCCTAGTTAAATGACCAATGAAACATTACCTCTTGACACTAATCAATAAATCATTTGGTATTTTTTCAAACTTTCTCTAAATGGCCTTCGGGCTACTCCTCGTTCAGTAATTATGGCTTCAATATATTTATGCGGGCAAACATCAAAAGCCGGATTATAAACCTTTACTTTGGGAGGGGCAATAAAATATTTACCTATTTTTCTCACTTCTTCATTTTCTCTTTTTTCAATAGGAATGTCTTTGCCTGATTTAATTTTTAAATCCAAGGTGGAAGTAGGAGCGGCTACATAAAAAGGTATTCTATGCTCCTTAGCTAAAACAGCTAAGTTGTAGGTGCCAATTTTATTGGCTACATCTCCGTTAGCGGCAATTCGGTCCGCCCCAACAATAACACAATCAACTTTCCTTTGCTTCATTAAGCTCGCCGCCATATTATCACAAATTAGGATAAGTTCAATCCCTGCCCTTTTTAATTCCCAGGCAGTTAACCTGGCACCCTGTAAAAGAGGCCGGGTTTCATCAACATAGACCTTAATTTTTTTCCCCTGTTTATGAGCAGTATAGATAATTCCTAAGGCAGTACCGATGCCGCCGGTAGCTAAGGCCCCGGCGTTACAATGGGTAAGAATATTCATTTCGTTTTTCAAAAGGCGGGCTCCATATTGACCAATATTCTGACACATTAATTTATCTTCGGCCAAAATCCTATGAGCCTCTTCCAGCAGTATGTTTTTAATAGATTGGACAGGTTTATCTTTATTGCTTCCGGCTACCTTTTTCATCCTTTTCAAAGCCCAGAAAAGATTGACTGCCGTCGGACGGGCAGATGAAAGATAGTTTGTTACTTTATCAAGCTTTTTCTCCAGTGCAGAAAAATTCCTAAAATTATATTTTCTTATTCCCAAAATAAGGCTATAGCCGGCCATTATTCCCAAGGCGGGAGCTCCCCTAACCTGTAACTTTTTTATCGCCCACCACGCCTCACGGATGTTTTCACAATAGCGATAAACTAAACGCCCGGGCAACTGACTTTGGTCAATAATTTTAATAACGCCCCTCTCCCATTTGACCGCTTCAATAGGGAATTTTTCCATAAAACCTCCCCTTTTCTAACTTTTCTTTTATAATCCGGCGTTTTCCCCAAGCCTTCCAAAAAAGGCATCTATCTTTTATTATACTGGTAATCAATCTTCGCCTAAATAGTAAAATATACCCCCAGAGTTTCGTTTCATAAAGTAAAACAGCCGGCAGGTTTATTAGAAAAAGCCCAATAGAGTCATTTTTTATCATGTTAAGATATCTATTCTTAACTAAATGGAACTGCAGATTCTCCGGTAGACAGGAAAAATAATATTTTTGGAAAAAATTTATTTTAGGCTTATCCGTTTGGGTACTAGCACCCCGTTGATGGTAAGCTAAAGCTAAAGGTGAATAAAAACACCTCCAGCCAAATCGATTTGCCCGCCAGGCTAAATCTAAATCCTCATAAAAAAATTTAAAATCTTCGTCAAAATATTCTCCGTTTACAGCT
>CAZDME010000025.1:0-19169 GCA_964506785.1 uncultured bacterium
AAGGAGAAGTAAAGGGGAAAGTAAAATTAATCCCAGAGATGAAAAAATTATATCCATAATTCTTTTAATGAAGCGGTTCCAGGCATCGTCTAAAGGAGAACCTTTAAGCCCCAGCAATGTTACCCCGTCAAAATTCTCTATTTTTACCTGGCTGGTAATTACACCTAAAAAATCAGCCACTAACCGGAAACCAACCATTTCTTTTTCACAATCCAAAATCATCTTTACTATTTTTTCCCTGGGCAGCTCGGGCCGAGTTAAAATAACCTCATTAATTCTTTTCTCCGAAAGTATAGAGGCGAAGTTATCTAAATTTCCTAATACAGGGACGCCAAAGATATATTTATTTTGAGGCTTCTCTTTACAGCTTAGCAAACCAACCGGCTCATATCCCCAACGGGGGTTATGATAGATATTCTGCAGAATTTTTCGAGCGCTTTCATCCGTTCCGATTATCAAAGTCCGCAGGTTTTCCCCTCTCACCTCTCTCAGCCAAAGTTCAAAATTTGCCATAATCAGCCGGAAAACGGTTATCGAAAGAATGCCCGCTATCCAGCCAATAAGTAAAACCCCCCGGGAATAGGAAAATTCGCGGTAAAGAAAAGTTACCGCCATCAGAATGAACATACTGACTGTCATTGATTTAGCCACAGCCAAGAACTCTTCCGAAAAGGAGAGCCTTTTGCTTAAGCTATAAACCCCATAGGTCCGTAAAGCCAGGAGAAGAATGATAGTCACTATTCCCAGAGCCCGGACATATTCCGCCAGCGGGGGTACACCATAAAAAACAGGGATTAATCCGGATAAGAAGCGAATCCAGTAGGCAAGAAAAAAAGAAAGGTTAATCAAAAGAATATCGCCGCAAACCAAACTGACAGTAATAAATAAATGCCTGCCTTTATTAGGCAACCTTTTCTCCTTTAAAATCCTGGTATATGGTAAAAATAGAATCTTTGAGTTTCTCAAGATGAACCGAGCGGGCAAATTTCAAAGAATGCTCCCTGATAGTTTCAGAATTAAAATTCAATTTGGAGAAAGCCTTAACCGCCGCTATTAAAGACTCGGCTTGAAGCTGGTAAAAAAAAATACCCGTTTCCCCTTCAACAACCGTCTCCTTCACTCCACCCTTTCCGTAGGCAATTACCGGACAGCCCATGGCTTGGGCTTCCAGGGGAACGATACCAAAATCTTCCTCTCCCGGGAAAATCAATGCCCGGGCCTGGGAATAGTATCGGCGGATAATATCTTTTGCCTGCCAGCCCAGAAACTTAACATTTTTGAGGGCCGCTCTTTCCAGACGGTTTTTTTCCGGCCCCTCCCCGATGATTATCAAAGGCAGTCCTAAACGATTAAAGGCTTCCACCGCCAGATTAATTCGTTTATATGGGACCAAAGCCGAGACGATTAGAAAATAATCTTTGCAATTATGCCTCCCTTGTGCGGTAAAAAATTCCGTATCTACCGGGGGATAGATTACCCGGGAAACCTTTCGGCCGTAGATATTTTTAATTTTTTGGGCGACATTTTCCGAAATAGCCAGAAAAAAATTTACTCTTTGAGAAGAATCTAAATCCCATTTTCTAAGTTTGGCCAGAATTAAATCTAAGGGTTTTTTTAATATTGAAGGCCAGTGGCCAAAATATTCCCCGTGAAACCCCCAGGCATAGCGCATCGGCGTCAGGCAATAACAAATATGGCAGCTGGAAGGCACTGTCTTAACCCCTTTGGCCGCGCAATGACTGGTAGAGATAACCAAATCATATTCTTTTAAATCAAACTGCTCGATAGCCTTCGGGAAAAAAGGGAGAAAATAGCGGTAATTTTTAGTGACGGACGGTATATATTGAAGAAAAGAGGTTTTTATCGCCATCCGCCTGATGGGCATAGAAACTCTCTCCGGATTGAAAACCAGCGTATAAAGACTCGCTTTGGGAAATAATTCGCATAATCCTTCCAGGATTTTCTCTCCCCCGCGCATACCCGTCAGCCAATCATGAACCAAAGCAACTTTCATCTTCCGCCTATCTTTAAGTTTGCTATTATATCCTATAATTAGCTGATAGTCAAGGGTTTATATAATATATGGATGGTAAAATTGACAGATCACACCCACTAATTTTGCCTTTTATCCCGTTAAAGTATTTGCCAAAATCCTTCCATAAAGCAACCGGCCAAAAAAATACGGCAACCACAGAAAATATGCCGAACTGTAAACTTCTAAACGGATTCTCGATATACCTTCAAAACATCCTGCGCGGTTTTCCCCCAGCTAAAAAGTTTAGCCCTAACCAATCCTCTCTCTCTCAATCTTTCCCTGAGCTGGGAATCAGCCAAAATACGTCTTATTGCCTCAGTCAGTTCGGTTTGATTATGAGGATTGATAAGCAGTGCTGCCTCTCCGGCTACTTCGGGTAAAGAGGCCACTTTTGAGGTAATGACCGGACAGCCGGAAGCAAAGGCCTCTACCACCGGCAGGCCAAAACCCTCATAAAAAGTCGGCAAGATAAAAACCTCGGCCCGATTATACCAATAGACCAAATCTTCTTCGTCTAGATAACCGGTAAAAATTACTTCGTTTTCTAACTTTAATTCTTCAACCAGATGTTCTGCTTCCGGGTAACGGGGATCTTTTTCACCGGCAACTACCAATTTTAAATCTGAAAAAGTGCCCTTCAAATCCTTAAAAGACCGAATTAACCCGGTAATATTCTTATAGGGGTCGAAGCGGCCGACAAAAAGTAAAACCCGGGCATCAGTGGAAACAATATCAGCCAACCTTTCTTTTACCTTATCTCTCGGCATGGGATAATAAATAGGGCTGACCCCATTATAAATAATCCTGATTTTCTCCTCTTTAACCTTCAAAAATTCCATCAGGTCTTTTCTGGAATGTTTGGAAATGGTAATAACCCTTTTTGCCTTGAAGGTCGCGGACTTCAAGATAAACTTATATAACCAGAGGAGCTTGACCTTTTTTGCCTTGGGGGTAAAATGGGGGAAAAGAAGGGGGATAAGGTCATGAAGGGTTACTACTAATCTGGGTTTTATAAATAGCGGCACAAAAAAATGCGGCGAGTGAAATACATCCAATTTGAGCTTTTTTAATTTACGGGGGAGCAAAAATTGATTAAGAGGCGAACTGCCGGAATAAGGGACCGCCACCAGGGAAAAATTCGGCTTGCTATTGAGCTTTAATTTTTCTATAAGGGCCGGGTTATTGGAGAAGATAAAATATTCGTTCTTACTGTCTATCTCCGCTAAATTCTTAATTAAGCGCTGGGTATAAACACCAATCCCTGAAATTTTAGGAAAAATCCAGCGGGCATCAATTCCAATTTTCATTTTTAATCACCTTTCGACTAACCAGCCTCAGATTCTTAATGCCGGCCGGCCATTTCTTCGTATAAAGACAGGGTCTCCTGAGCCGCCTTTTCCCAGGTAAATTCTTTTCTCCGATTAAACCCCTTTCGGACTAAATCCCTTTGTAAATTTTCATTTTTTAGGATTTCTTCCATCGCGCCGGCTATCTCCTGAATATTCCGCTCCGAAACCTTAAAAGCTGCCTCTCCGACGACTTCATTTAGGGCTTGCGTGGTAATGACCGGCACCCCGCAGGCCATTGCCTCCAGAGGCGGCAGCCCAAATCCCTCGTAAAAAGAGGGAAAAACAAAAATCTCGGCTAAATTATAGATAAAAGGCAAATCAATATCGCTGACATATTCCGTTAAAACCACCTCGTTAGTGATATCCATTTTTCTCATCTTTTCAAAAAATCCCTGATAACTCCAGCCTCTTTTCCCCACCATGACTAATTTATGATGCGTTTTATTTCTGGCTTTAAAAACGGCAAAGGCCTCAAGCAGCCCGGAAATATTTTTCCTCGGTTCGATGGTTCCCACCCAGAGAATAAATTTTTCGGGCAATTTATATTTTTTCTTTATTGCCCCGAGCTTTTTTCTATCTGCAATTTTCCGGAAATTTTCGCCTACCCCTTCGGGGATTATTTTAATTTTTTCGTCCGGCACCGGATAAAATTTCAATAGCTCCTCCTTTGTAAACCGGGAAACAGCAATGATTTTATCTGCTTTAGCCAAAGTTTTAGGTAAATTATCATTCAAAAAAGCCAGATTCTTTTTCTCGATATATTCAGGGAACCGGCGAAAGGCCAAATCATGAACGGTAACAACGGTTTTCCCGGATTTTACCGGCCGGGAAATAAAATTGGGGAAATGGAAAATATCCGCTTCTCCCGATAACCGGTCAAATCTGTAAGGATAGCCCCTTTTCCAGAGAAAACTAAAAACCCGGCCGGGAAGCCTTATTCCTTTATTGGTAAAATTCCCGGCTGCCTTATTTATTCCTTTAAATTTTGAGCGAAAGTTGAAGTAAAAAAGAACGAATTGATAATTAGAAGGGAGGCGCATCAGCGCTTTAACTAAAGCTTCTGTATACTTGCCTACTCCGGTTTTCTTTCCAATAACTGTTTGAACGTCAATTACAATGCGCATACTTTTTGAAAATTACACTTTTTGCATATATTTTCATTGGATGTTCTGGCAAATTTCTCCTCATCTGTTTCATTTTTTTCTTCGGACCTTAAAAGTTTCTTCATATCGCTGATACTCCCCGATATATACTCTTTCATTCCCTCTACCAGATCGCTACTGAGCTTTAAATGGTACAAATCGTTTTCATTTAAATCAAAGGCAGTAACATTGATTTTTTTAAAGGCTGTTTTCCATTTTTCCCTGGCATATAGGGCATAACAAGCCAGTTGAATGTTGGTGTCGTGTTTATCTATTTTTCCGGTTTTCCAATCAATAATATAAACCTCTCCATCTCTCCGGAATGAACAATCCAGCATGACATAAACCTTAACTTCGTCAAAATGGAAGAAGGATAATTCCTCCGTCTCCAGCCAGCATTCCCTGGGCATATCGTAGAGATTCTGGTATAAAGCCGAATTATAAAAATTCCTGAGGCATTTTTCCACCCGCCAGGCGATTAATTTCCAATCCTCATCGTTAATTTCGATATTATATTCGTGTTCAAACAAAGCACAGGTCTTAGGATTCTGGCGGTAAAGTTTTCTTCTGGAAGAAGCAAAGTCGGAACGCATCTTATCCATAGTTATTTTAATAATTTTCTCTATCGGTAAAGGCCGGATCCCGTGCGAAAGGTTTTTCAGGCTTCTTTCGATACAGGAATGAACGACACTGCCAATCCACATATATCGATTTTGCAGCTTTTTCAGAATATATATCTCGCGTGTTCTCTTTGGCGCATCCAACATCCATCCGCCCCAGCTGCCGTAATAATTATAATAATATTTCCTCAAGCACGCCCTGAATATCGCATCTCTTGACTTTGACCAGGAGAATTCATTCTCAATTTTTTTCCCGAATATTAAATCTTTCATTTGCCGAACTGTTGGCTGTCCGGTATGGACTAATCCAAGATTTCTTTAATTACATAAATCGGCTTCTGTTGGGATTCATGGTGCGCTCTAACGATCATTTCCCCCAATAACCCCAGGCTGATAAATTGAAAACCGATAATGATTAAAAGGACCGCTAATAACAAAAGCGGCCGGCCGGCAATCCCCTGATTGAAAAATAATCTCACTATGGAAAGGTAGAAAGCAATGGCAAATCCGCCGAGAGCCGCCAGCACGCCAACCAAGCCGAATATCTGCATCGGCCGGGTAGCAAAACTTAATAAAAACTTTACCGTAAACAAATCCAATAAAACCCTGATTGTCCGCGAGACGCCATATTTGGATTTTCCTTTACGCCGGGGATGATGTTGAACCTTCACCTCGGCAAAAGAAATCCCCCTGATACTGGCCAGGGCGGGGATAAAACGATGCATTTCTCCATATAACCTGAGCGTTTTAATTACCTCCCGCCGGTAGGCCTTAAGGGTGCAGCCGTAGTCGTGCAGTTTAACCTTACTGACATGAGAAATCATAAAGTTGGCTACCTTTGAAGGCAAACGTCTGGTAAAAAATGGCTCTTTCCTATTGTAACGCCAGCCGCTAACCAAATCATACCCTTCGTTAATCTTTCTAAGTAAGCTGGCAATATCTTCCGGGTCATTTTGCGAATCAGCATCAATAGTAACAATTGTTTTTCCCCGGGCATGGGTAAACCCGGCTGAAAGGGCCGCCGTCTGGCCAAAATTTCTTCGAAAAGAAATTATTTTAATCGAGCGGTCATGCTGGTGGATCTTCTTTAAAACAACAAGGGAACCATCCTTACTGCCGTCGTTAATCCAGATTATTTCGTAGGCAAGGTGAAGTTTACTTAAAACCTCTTTTAATCTTTGGTAAAGAGCCAGGATGCTTTCTTCCTCGTTATAAAGAGGCACGATTACAGTTAAATCCAATAATTTTTTTTCTTCTTCCATATTTTCTTTTTCCATTTTTTCTCTCCCTTGTCCGCTGTTTTACGGATCCCATTCGCCAGTTACCATTCGCTAATCTATTCGCTCCAATCGGGAAACTTATTCCTAGGACAAGAGGTTAGCTGAATCCGTTTTTTTCCGTCGGCACTGATAATATAAAGATCCCAGTCGCCGTTTTTACCATTAGGGGAAGCCGCGTAAACGATCCATTTCCCGTCAGGCGACCAGGCCGGATAATAATCAGATAGTTCCGGGGTAGTCGTCAATCTCCTTTGCTCCTGTCCGTCAGCTTCCATCAGCCAGATATCCCCGATTGAATCACTCACATCCGAAACATAAGCAATCGTCTTTCCATCCGGCGACCAGTCCGGGCGACAGTTCCCTCCCCGGCTGGTAATTCGGGACATCTTCGTATCTTCTAAGTCCATTAGGTAAACATTCCAGCCTAGCTCGCTGCCTGTAAAAAGAATTCTTTTTCCATCTGGCGAAAAACTAGCCAGCCCGGTTCGAAAATTCACTTCGGTCAAAAGCTCTTCTTCTGCTGTATCGAGATTAATAAGGTAAATTCTTTCTTTCTGATTCCGGTCGGAGGTAAAAGCGATTTGCCGCCCATTCGGTGCCCAAGCCGGGTCATAGTTATTAAAATCACCCTGGGTTATCCGTCTCTGGTTTTTTCCGTCTGCCTCCATAAGATAAATCTGCCATTTTCCGGTCCGATTGGATTTAAAGGCAATCTGTTTCCCGTCTGGAGAATAAACCGGATATTCATCAGATGCCTCGTTATCGGTCAATTTAACCAATTTTTTACCGTTAGCCTCGATGCGGAAAATCTCCCAATCCCCGTCTCTATCTGATTGAAAAACAATCTTTCCTTTTAAAGCAGGAAGCATTTCTCCTTCTAATGAAGAGTCTTTAGCGATCTCTTCCTTTTTTTCTGCTCCACAGCCAAAAATAAACAACAGTACTATAAATAAACTGGTTTTCCTGAATTTCACCTTTCCTCCTTTACCAAACTATAAACATTTTTTATCTGGCCGAGATATTGTTTTTGGTTAAACCTTTTTAAAGCAAACTCTCTTGCTTTTTTCGCTAAGTTTTCACCTAAATTTCCATCTTCTAAAATTCTTAAAATACCTTTGGCTATCCCCTGGCCATCCACTTCGGTTAACAGCGCTATTTCATCATTTAAAATTTGAGTATGGCTAAAAATATTCGTCGCTATCATGGGTTTGCCTGAAAAAAGATAGGAATATATTTTTAAAGGGGTATTATTCCCGATTCGGCGTGGAGAGACAAGAATATCGGCATATTTCATAAATACGGGCATCTCCCCTATCGCTTTTTCTCCCGTAAATACTATCTCATTAATCAGCCCGGATCCCTGGGCCAGCTGGCGAAATTTATCAACATTTTCTTTTTTTCCGCCGACAATAACAAATTTAACTCTGGGATAATTTTTAATAACTAATCGGGCCGCTTCAATTAGAAGGTCTATCCCTTGATTATATTGTAAGTTACCCGTATAAAGGACGATTTTATTCCCTTTTTCTTTCAATTTCTCGAGTAATTCGATACTTTCCGGAGGTGGGGCCGATTGAGCTTCAGTCAAAGGTAAATTCTCAATTAAAAAGATTTTCTCTTTGTTTACCCTTTCCCCCGCCCAATTTTTCAGATATGGACAAATGGCAATAACGGCGCTGGAATTTTTCAAAAGCCATCCCTCGGCAATTTTAGCTAAATTTAACAAGAATGGACTGGCAATAAATTTATAATTGACCAATTGTTCCGGAAGGCTTGAGTGCATATCATACATATGGAAAAGGCCGAATATCCTCTTTAGTAAAGCCCCCAGAAACCCTGCTTCTTCATGGCTGTGAATGCAGTCATAGTCGCCTCGATAAACAAACCAAATAGCCTTTAAGAAAAGAAAGAAATCCAGAGGAATTTTATTCCAGGACGGCCCAATCTTAACATCTTTTATCCAGAAGGGACGAAAAGAGCGAAAAATACGGAGGCCGGCTAAATTAACCTCATCTCCTAAAGGATAAGTAAGCAAATCGACTTTATAACCAAGCTGGCTGAAAGCCTCAAGCCTCTGGCGGATGCTAAAGGGTGTTCCTCTAATTCGGAAAAACGGCTCTGGCGCCACCATCAGTATTTTCATAATAATTTCTATCTAACTTTTTTTGTTTTTTGGCTATCAGCCATTAGCCACTTTGGCTCTTAGCTTTTTCACATTACACATCACACATTACACGTTACACAATTTTATTACACACAACACATTACACAATTACAATGAGCCAAGAGCTATCAGCCATCCATGCTAAGTTTAAACAGTCTCACCGGCAGGTCTTTAATTCGATAGACTTCAATTTCCTCTGCCTTTTTCATTATCTCCGGATAATTTCTATTTAACATTCGCAATTCTTCCCGGTTATTTCCGTCCCAGAGGATTAAATGCGTAACCGGATAGCGCGGGAATGCTTCCTTTTCATTCCCTTCGCCCAGGTATAAAGCCCGGTGGGAGTTTTCCAAACATAAAAGCGGCGACCAGAGCCCGGCTATATAAGCCTTATCCAGAATCCGGCCGATTTCCCGCGAGGTGTTTATTACCGTGTAAGCCGGATGAATAAACCATTTGGCATAACGATAGCCATTAGTCAGCGCGGCAGTCAAAAACATCGCCAGCACAAAAAGCTTAATTGGCGATAAATCAACTTCGGCCTTTTTTCTAAAAATCGCGCTTATCGTTAAGAATAAATAGTACCCCAGCCAAACAAAAAGAGTAGAGAAAGCTATAAAAATTAGAAAACTGATTAGCTGGCGACCGGTAAAAAAACGGTAAACTAATTTAAAAATCGCCAGGCCCCAAATCGAATATAGAGCCCAAAAAATAGTTCCCGGCTTATTTCCCGAAAAAACTTTCCCCTTCATCAATCTATTTAAAGCAAAGGCAGTAACCAAACAGAAGGCCGGAATGACCGAAACAAAATATCTAAGCGGATTATAATTCAAAATTGAAAAAAAGATAATCCCGCCGCCCCACCAGAGCCAGGCAAAAAATTCGCTGGGATTTACCTTCTTCCACTCTTTAAAGAGGGAGTAAAGGAAAAAGGGGAAATAAAAAAGGCTGGTTAGGAAAATCAGCGGGGTCTTGGCCAGATAAAAAATTCTCGGACGTCTTAAATTACCTGCCAATCTTTCCCAGCTGCCGGGAATAGCCGTCTTTAACCAGCGCCCGCCATATCTGGCAAAGTAAGCATGATTGGGCTGGTAAAAAAAGAAAAACCAGAGGAGAAAAGCTATCATTAATCCGGAAAAGAAATAAGCCAAAGACGCAAAAATTTCTTTTTTTGCCCCCTTCCCTTTTTGACTTAAGGCGAACATTAAAGAAATGACCGAAGCCATAAGAAAATAAACCGCCGTCCCTTTAGAGATATAGGCCAGAAAAGAAGCTAATCCCGCCAGAAATAGAATTTTTGGCTTTTCTAAGCCCTTTTGCCAGAGGAAAAAGGCAATCAATAAAACGGCGCTCATAAAACTGTCAGTCAAGCCAAGCCGGCTGTACATCAGGTATATATAGTTCACCCCCAATAAAAACGCTGCCCCAAAGGCAACTTCAAAATCGTTCTTTTGCAAAGCCAGATAAAAAAGAATCAACCCTAAGAAGGAAATCATTACCGCCACCAGCCGAACCTGCCTCAAACCCGAGCCGAAAAGCAGAAAGGAGCCATATTCACTTAGGGTAAGAAAAGGGTTATAAAACATTGGATTCCAGTCGTCAGTAATCCACCTGCCAAACAAAATTTTATTACGGGCGTTATGGGCATGCGCTCCCTCATCGCCAAACACCCCTCCGCTCCAGCTTAGTTGTATCGGCGGATCGGCCGCCAGGTGCCCTAACTTAAGCCCCAGAAGAAGAATAAAAAAACAAATAACCAGAATAATTTTTTTCTTTCTGAACATCTAAGCAACCCTTGAAGTTTCGAAATTTCTCTGCCTGGTATCCCCTGATTTTTAAAATCTAAGGCCCATCTCTCCCATTATCTGCATCCGGACATCATCACCGCTTCTTCTGGTAATAACACCTCCGGGAAAATAATCCCCCGGGATGAACCAGCCGGTAAATAAAGCAAAGGAAAGATGCTCGTTAAATTGATAATCTAAGCGTAAATCAATTTCATCGCCGTCGTGTTTTCCTTCGCGGTCCAGCGGTTTTTCAATAGCTTGATAATCGAACCACTCCAACAGAAAATTGAACTTATCGGCCGGCTGGCATCTAAAGGTTGTCCGGAAAATCCTTTTATTATCCTCGGTATATTTGGTATGCAGTTCCCCAAAGCGTTCTGAACGAAAAAGGGGATGGAAAGCATTATAATCGCCGGAATCAGGATATTCCTCACCGGTGAAATTAATTAAAGTTAAAGCCAGGCTGGGACTATACCTGTAGGGGAAACAATATTCCCCCCCCAGATATCCTCCCCAAGACCGATAATCCCTTTTGGGCAAAGGAAACGAATAGTTGCGAAAATCGCCCCATTCATAGCAAATCTCCCCTTTAAGGCGAAAATTTTCAAGTATTTCACCGGCTGCTCTTCCTCCTACTATCCACACCTTGATTTTATTCGGGTGGTTATGCAGTTTGCGCGACAAATCGTTATTGAAAAATAAATAGGGCTCAATCACATATTTAGAGTCCCGTCCGGCCAGAAAGGTGTCCTCTGGAAAATCGTCTGATAAGAAAGTTCTCTCTGCACCGTTATCATCTTCAGGCCCCGCTTCTAAAGAAGCAAATTCATAATGAGCAACTACACCGGCAAAATCATGTTCGCCGATATAATCCGGCAGAGAAGCATCCGGCTGGTAAATCCGGCTGTAAAATCCATCAAGCCAGAATCGGTCGGCTAAAAATCTAAGTTTAACCGCCGTAAAATTCTCCGGGTCATCTTCAGTGAAATCCCTGAACACATCGCGGTCACCGGTAAGGAATCCTTCCCCGTAGCGAAGCTCCTGTTTCCCTACGGTTAATTCGAATGGCCAATCAAAAATATTATTCAATTTGAAATTGGCTAAATCTATCTCTATCTTTGAATCGTTCAGATGGTCCGCATAATCGTCTCCAAAATAGTGCGGCATTCTGATTTGCCCCTGGAGCTCCAGCATTTCATCGAATAAACTAACCGCACCAAATAACCGCCCCCGAATCTGATATAGGTCGCGTGTTTTTTTGTCGTTTTTATCGAATGTTTCGTCTGCCTGCCGATAAAAAACGCGGAATCTCAGGTCTCCGCCGTAATCGAAACTTGCCTCCTGGGCACCGGCCCGGGTTGATAAATAAAAAAAACATATAAAAACAAACACAACTATTTTTTTCTTAGGCATTTTCATCCTCCTTTTATGGGTACCGTCTTCCGGAATGCATAGATAAAACCTCCGATTACCCCCCAGATAACTACCATTCCATAGGCAATCCAGGAAAGTGTTACCGCCCCTGCGGCATCCGCTCCCAGCTTGGATAGAAAAATTACAAAAATATTCTCTCGCACCCCGATACCGTTAATTGAAACCGGAACCATCAAAATGACCGTAATAATCGGGATAATCAGGAAAAAATGAATCGGGTTGATATCCAATCCCAAAGCCCGCGAAATAAAGTAATAATGAAGAATGACGTTTATCTGTAAAAGCAGGGCGTAGAGCATATTGCCCCAGAAACGCTTTTTTTCTTTTTTATAAACGGTAATTGCCTGATGGGCCTCTTTAGCTTTAAGCTTAATCTTGTTTAGCAGGGGAAGATTAAAAAGCCGTCCTATTTTCTCGGCCGCCTTCGGTTGAATTACCAAAATTAAGCCAAAAATCAGAATTAACAAAACTAATACAGAAATCCAGATTAAGGGGATATTGCCAATGATTTTTATTTCAAAGAGCAAAGCCGCCGTAGCAATGGCCACCAGCGCCATCACCCCCGTTGTCCTTTCCACCAGAACGACCATAAAGGATTTGACCGCATTATGGCTGTAACGGACGGTGTCGTAAGCCCTCACCGTATCTCCTCCGATGGTCGTCGGTAAAAGGTTGTTAAAAAATGTGCCGACGATATAAGAAGAAAGCAGCTTCGGAAGAGGCACTTTTATCTTCTGTGCGGATAAAAGAAGCTGCCAGCGCAAAATGCTAAAGAGATATCCGCTTAAATGGAGTAGGAAAGCACAAAGGACCCAGAAATAATTAGTCGATTTAAAGGCAATCCCGATAGCCTCAAGATTAGTCCGCCGTAAAAGGTAGTAGAGAAGAAAAAAGCTAAGAAGAAATTTAAAAACAAGAAAAACCTTATTCTTTTTCATCGTCTTTTTATAACTCTCGCCGGGACACCGGCGGCCACGACGAATTCCGGTAAATTTTTATTGACTAAAGCGGCCGCCCCGACAACCGTACCCGAGCCAACCGTTACGCCGTCTAAAACAGTCACCCGGGCTCCTAACCAGACATTATCCTGGATGACAATACCGCCCAGGTTTACCGAAGGCTGAGCGATAATCGGGATATCAATCCTTAAAAAATCGTGGTTCCCTCCTCCGACCAGATAGGTATAAGCGGCAATCAATATATTCCGGCCTAACTTCACCGAACTCTCTGAATGAATCAGGCAGCAAGTCCCGATGTTGGTATTTTCGCCAACCTCGATTTTTCCTCCTTTACAGCTTAAAATCGTATTTCGGCTGATTATCACCTTGTCAGCAAGGCTGATACCGCTTTTTTCGTCCCCCTTGGCATCCAGAACGCAATAATCGTCAATAATTACGTTATTCCCCAGTAGAATCTTCTCGGGATGCCGAATGGTCAGGTGTTTTCCTAAAATTACACCTTTCCCCATTTTTTTAAAAAGCAGCCGGTAAAAAATCTTTCTTGAAAAAATTCCCAGAGCGCCGTTCATTCCGCCAAGAAGGAAAGTAACAATTTCGTATTTAAACAAAGAAAATAATCCGCCTTTACCAGTCACTAAAGCCCTGTATTTTTTAAAAGCCGAGCCTTTTTTAGTTAAAGCCGTCTGCAATTCGGTTTTTTCTCTCATAACCAGCCTTTCTTTCGATACCAATCGACGGTTAAATTTATTCCTTCGGACAAGGTATGATTAGGCGTAAAAGACAGCTCCCTTTCGGCTTTGGATATATCGTAATGCTGGTCTCGGGTGAAAAATTCGAGACCCCTTTGAGAAAGCGGAGGCCTTTTTCCAAAAAGATAGTACGGCTTTTCCAGAAAAAAGGCGCCGGTTTTAGCCAACTTCAAGGGAATATGTATCTTAGGCAAAGGTTTATCCAAAGCTCTGGCGATTAAATTAACCAGCGTATTTAACTCAACCACTTCTTCCCCTCCGACAATAAAAATCTCCCCCATGGCTTTTTCGTTAAAGGCGCAGAGTTTGAGAGCGTCAACTAAATCGTCGACAAAAAGCGGATGTATCAATACCTTCCCCTGGCCGACGACTCTAAAGATTCTTTTCTTTATCGCTTTAAAAAGTTTAAAGGTCCTTTTATCTCGCGGTCCGTAAACCCAGGTGGGCCGGACGATAATCCCGGGTATATCCTCTTTGCTAAAAAAATCGAGACAGATATTCTCGGCTTCGAATTTAGTCTGCCCGTATAGGTTATCAGGTCTTGGCGGTATTTTTTCATCGGTTGGCAGCTTCTTCAGCTTTCCATAAACGGCCACACTGCTGCAATAGACGAAAGCTTTTAAAACCGACTTATCAACGGCCTTCAAAAGGCTTTTGGTAATCGAAACATTGGCTTGATAGTAAAGATGAACTTTTTCCCGCGGGGCGTTAATTAAACCGGCTAAATGAAAGATGACCTCTTTTCCTAGAGCCGCTTTCTTTAAAACCTCTAAATCGGTAAACGAAACATAGCATAAATTCACCTTCTGGTCTTTAAGATTAGCTAAACTGGAGGCCTGGCGGCTGAGAACGGTTACCTCATGGCCATCCTTTACCAATTTTTCCACTAATCGGCTGCCGACAAAACCGGTTGCCCCGGTTATTAAAATATTCAAGTTATGGCCTTATTTTCAGCTTCTATGATTAGCACATATCCGGTTTGAAATAGATAATCAAGCCGCGAGAACAAAAAAAGAAACGGATAGATAAAAGAATAAATCTTAAAAAGCTTCCTGTTTTTTTTGAATTCAGCCGAAGTGGCCGGTGAGATACCGCCTTTAGTTCCTTTTTGCCTTTTTTTTGGGGAAAGTTTCACATAACCGGCATTCAATAATAATTCAAATAGCTCGGTAACAAAGCCGGAATAAGAATCGCAATTAATAATTCGCATTTTGAATCTTTCAAGCTTCTCCTTTAGTTCCGAAAACGTATAGCCTGCCCTTACATGCCCGTAAAAAGCAGGCTTGATACCAATTTTTCTTTCTACCCAGTCAAGAACCGGCCCTTTACTGGATTTTGGCACGGTAATATAAAGATGCCCTTCCGGTTTAAGAATCCGCTTCATTTCTTTTAAAAATAGTTCATCTTCTTCAACATGCTCGAGGATATCAACGGCCAGGATGCCGTCAAAAGTATGGTCGTAGAAATTAAGCTTTTTAGGGTCGACCAAAAAAACCTTCTCTTTCAATAGGAGTTTCGTTACCCTGACATTCTCCTCATCAATATCCGAATGGTACCAATCTCCTCCCTGCTTTCTCAAGTAATAACTGAGAACGCCCTTTTCACAACCAATCTCCAGATATTTATATTCCCGGTCAAAATGAACGAAAGAAAGAATTTGCTCCACTTTCTCTTTCTTTTTCAAAGACCGCGAAGCCAATTTCAACTGCCAATGCTTTTCAGGATTTCTCATTTTCTATTTAAGTTACTCCCCAATCTATTCGCTATCAGCCACTTTGGCTCTTAGCTCATAGTCAAAATCTTTTCTCCCACATCTTTCATCCTACTTTCTGTCATCTGTCTTCTGTTTTCTGTAATCTGTTCTGATATCACCGGTGCCCAAAAAAGATTTCCTTAAAAAATATTTTCAAATTCGGCCTGGGGATACCTAAAAAAGTAGGCCGTTTAAGCATATCACATCCCCTGCATGGCTCTAAAGTAGCCACCTTTCTCTCTCTCATTGCCCTCCGCAGAGATATATAGGGTTTGTCAACCCATATATAAGCAAGAGAATTATTATTTACACTGCCCATAATGAGACGGCCAAAAAAGTCCTGCGGACAGGGAGAAACCTCACCGTTCCAGAGAATAACCATAGCGAACCAGGGAAAGGTACAGGCAGAAAATTTCACTGACTTGGCTGTTTTTTCATTCTCTTTTGACGCATAGCTCCCTCCCCAATTATGCGGTGATTTTACCACAAACCTATTCAGGTGTAAACCATAAAGCTTATCCTTTAGCTCTTGCTTCTCCGTTTGGTAATTCCCTGTTTTTACCTCATCGAGCTCCATAGTTTCAAAAATAGTAAAAGGGCTAACTTTTCCTAAATCTTCCTTCAAACGGAGGAAGTTAGAAATATTATCAATAGTCGCTTTAAAATTAGCCGGCGGACGGATTTTCTCATAGGTCTCCGGCGTAAATCCATCGAAGGAAAAAGAAATAAAATCCAATCCGGCATCAATAATTCCCCGACCTTTTTCTCCATCAAGAAGGGTAGCGTTGGTATGCAACCGGGTGTAAAGACCGGCTTTCTTAGCGTAGTCAACCATTCTTGCTAATTCTGGGTGAAGCAGGGATTCCCCCCGATGATGCAGATTTATGTCATACACAAATTTTTTCGCTTCATCGATTATTTTTTTAAAAAGTTCAAAGTCCATAAGACCGCCTTTGATAGAATCGGGACTGCTTTGCGGACACATCACACAGCGCAAATTACAGGCGCTGCTTAATTCGATCCAGAGCCGAATGGGCAGATAATTTAATTTCTCCTCCTGCCGTCGGTAGCTGGAGGCAATCTGTGATAATCTTTGTCCTCTTTTTAATTTATTCATTTTCACCCGTCCGTTAATTTTCTTTTCCCTATACGCTACCCGCTGTACGCTATTCGCTAACCGCTATACGCTAATTAGCGACGCCCCCGGCCAATTTTTCTTTTAAAGTAGCTCTTTCCCGCTATGAACAAATGCTTTAAATCGCTAAAAGACCTCACTCCTTTAATGGCTTCGGGAATTCTCTTCCAGATTGAAATTTTGCTTTCTACCGCCCAATCAACGGCTAATTGCGAAAGCTCGGTCCAGCTTAAAGTGTCGATAAAAAGCGGCGCCTGACCGTGAGCGGCTCCAACCGAGATGCTTTTCTGGCTTTTAAGATTCGACCAGGAAAAATTATCGGTTAAAATATTTTTTTCCTTGGCTATTTTCTCGATTCTGGTCCCGGGATAAATTCGCAAAAAACTTAACGAAACTTGTCCGCCGATTTCCCGCATTAAATCCAGGGTCATCTGCGCTTCTTTCATCGTTTCCGAAGGGAAACCGATGATATAACTGGGATTTTTGACAATTCCTAATTCATCAAGCCATCTGGAAAGGCACCTGACCTGTTCCAGGGTTATTTTTTTTCCGCAAACTTCGTCTAAAATTCTTTGCGAACCGGATTCAACGCCAAAAAATATTTTAAAACAGCCGGCCTCTTTCATCGCCGTAAGCAGTCCCTTATCAACCGTATCGGCCCGGATGGAACAGGTAAACTTTATATTAAGATTCTTTTTCACAATCAAATCGCAAATTTTAAGTACCCTCTCTTTACTCATGGTAAAAGTATCGTCATAAAACCATATCGTTCTGATTCCGGTATTTCGAATAATCTCTTCTAATTCGGCAATGATACTCTCTGGAGATCTCGCCCGCCAGAGTCTCCCTGACATCTGGCTGGTAATACAAAAAGAACAGCCAAAAGGACATCCCCGGCTGGTTATTAGATGGGTAGTTTGGCGCCAGCCTTCTCCCGGCACAAAAAGCCGGAAATTATATTTCTCTATCGGCACCAATTCCCGGGCCGGAAAAGGAAGATTATCCAAATCCTGAATTAGAGAAGCATCGGGATTTTGGCGGATTTTTCCACCCTTGCGATAGGTAATCCCGGAAATATCTTCTATCTTCAATTTATTTTCATACGCGCGGCATAAATCCAGAAGAATGTTTTCTCCTTCCCCGCGGACGACCATATCAACTGCCGGATTGTAAAGCAAGGTATCTCTATCGCAAAAGGTAGGATGGGGGCCGCCTATTACCACCCAGCTTTCCGGAGAAACCTTTTTTGCCGCCCGGGAGGCGGCAAAAGATTCGAAGCGGAATTCCGTTAAACAGGTAATCCCGATAATTTGGGCCTGGGCTTTTTTTATCTCCCTCTTCAAACTGCGCCAGGAAAGCCTGTTTACCGAAGCATCGATTACCTCTACTTGAATCCCCTCTCTTTTTAAATATGCGGCTAAAGAAATAAGGCCTAAAGAAGGCAACGGCTCTTTGGAAGTAAATCCTTTAGGTGGAAAAATCAGTAATACTTTCATAGTTTTTACCAGCGGCTTCTCCCCTGCCCGCTATCCGCTAAACGCTATACGCTCTTTTTTCCCTATACGCTGTCTTTTATCCATCCAGCCACTCCTGGGCCCAGATTTCAAAAACTATCAGCGCCCAGAGGCGGTGGCTATTGTCCTTTTTTTTCTCCAGATGCTCCTTAATCAAGGTTTGAATATATCCCTCGTTGAATAAACCGCGTTTTTTTATATTTTCTGGCGAAAGAGATTCCAAAAGCAAGGGCTTAAATTCATTTCGCAGCCAATTTTTAACCGGGCTGCTAAAGCCTTCCTTGTGTCTATTAATAATCTCCGCCGGTAAAAATTCGCTCATTGTTTTCTTCAGGATATATTTGGTTCGAAACCGCTTTAATCTCAATTGAGGAGGAATTCCCGTAATTAACTCCACCACTTTATTATCCAAGAACGGAAATCTGGCCTGCATTGAATTCGCCATACTCATCTGGTCGACCTTTACCAGTCCGGCATCCGGAAGATAAGTCCTCAAATCAACATACTGAAGCTGGCTGGGGCAAGGTAAATCCTTAGCCTGGTTAAAAATTGAACGGACAGGACGATAAGAATCCAAACCATTTAACTTTTGAATTAAAAAAGGTGAATAAAGTGCTTTTTTATCCAGAGGGCTAAAATTAATCATCCAGCGATGATGTTTAATATCAGAAGGTAAATTCAACCCTTCAAACAAACGCCGCATCCGGTTAACCATCCCCTTCTTTTTCCCCCGGGGGGCAATACCCGCCAGATATCTCTTCATAACCCCGGGCAGCCACTCCAGCCGGCCGGCTAAACTTTGGGCCAGATAGGTATCGTATCCGGCAAACAATTCATCACCGCCGTCGCCGCATAGAACGACCTTGACATAATCTTTGGCCAATTGAAAAGCCAGAAAAGTGGGAATAATCGAGGTGTCAGCCAAAGGCTCATCAAGGAATTTAATTAATTGCCGGGCTAAATCCGCTGTCTTAGAGGATAAAAACAGTTCATGATGTTCGGTTTTGAACCGCTCGGAAATTAAGCGGGCATAATTTAATTCGTTATAACTTTTATCTTCGAAACCAATAGAAAATGTTTTAATTGGCTCCTGGCCGATTTGGCTCATTAAAGCCACAATTGTACTTGAATCGAACCCGCCGCTTAAAAGAACTCCCAGCGGAACATCAGCTAAGAGATTTAACCCCACAGACTCTTTCAGGGTCTTCAGTATTTTCTCTTTTAATAAGAGTTCGTTTTTAACCGGCC
>CAZDME010000026.1:0-18719 GCA_964506785.1 uncultured bacterium
CTCCCGCCGATTCTTTGCTTTATGTCTAATACTTTTAGACACATCCCTAAGTTTACGGGTATAACATAACTGCCACCTGGCATAGGGATAAACCATGTTTATCCCGGCTCTTATCCCCCCTAGCTCCATAACTGGCTATCACCTTTAAATTCTTTCCTTCTAAACCCCGCCGGTATAGATCGTTTAAAAGACCAGTTATCTCTTCCTCAGTTCTCTCTGCGTCTATCTGCATACGGAAATCTAAGTATACACTCTCTTGAATTACCCTCTGGACGGCTCTATGTGCTTAAACCTCAAAATCATCCAACTGCCCTAATATCCCCGGCTCTTTTAAATTCCTCTTTAAATATTGCCGCTGAAATGCTATACTTTCCTTTGAGAAGTTTACGCTTCTCATGGCATACTTCCTCTGGGGCTTTGCCGCGGTTAATGGTCATTGGTTTATGCAACAACAACCATATTAAGGTATGCCATTTTTATTTGCTTTTCAAAGAACTTTTATTCTTAAAGTGCCCAGAATATTTTACACTATCGCCTATTAATGCCACCCGTTTATCACTGCCAAAAACCTCACTTAATACCCCCTTATTTTTGTTCTAAAAGGCCATCCGGAACCGTTTAGAAAGGCCGAGATAGACAAAAAAAACAGCCCAGGCGAATTCACCTGGGCTGAAATTTTAGCCTTTGATTTTTTTAGTACATTCCTCCACCCATTCCTCCACCCATTCCCGGGGCACCTGGAGGCATCATCGGTGAAGCCTTCTCCTTTTCTGGAATATCAGTAATTGCCGTCTCGGTAGTAATCAGCAAGGAAGAAACACTGGAGGCATTCTCCAAAGCAGAACGGGTCACCTTAGTCGGGTCAATTACCCCGGCAGCCACCATATCTTCAAATTTATCAATCTCGGCATTATAACCAACATTTCCCTTTTCCTGTTTAATCCGCTGTACCACTACCGAGCCTTCCATTCCGGCGTTAGCGGCAATTAAACGGGATGGTTCTTCTAAAACCCGCCGAATAATATCCGCGCCTACCTTCTCTTCTCCGGATAAATCTAATTTATTTAAGCCGGGAATAGCCCTGATTAAAGCTACTCCGCCGCCGGGAACAATCCCTTCTTCTACGGCCGCCCGCGTCGCATGAAGGGCATCTTCTACCCGGGCCTTTTTCTCTTTCATCTCCGTTTCGGTAGAAGCTCCCACATTGATAACCGCCACTCCGCCGGCTAATTTAGCTAACCTCTCCTGCAATTTCTCTTTGTCATAATCAGAAGTGCTTTCATCAATCTGGCGTTTAATCTGGCCGATGCGGCCGCTAATATCCGCCCGTTTCCCGGAGCCTTCAACTATAGTTGTATTTTCTTTATCGATAGTTACCCGTTTCGCCCGGCCGAGATAATCCAGGGAAACATTCTCTAATTTCACTCCTAAATCTTCATGAATCGCCTTTCCGGCGGTAAGAATGGCAATATCTTCCAACATCGCCTTTCTGCGGTCTCCATAGCCAGGTGCTTTAACCGCGGCACAGGTAAATGTCCCTCTCAATTTATTAACCACCAAGGTAGCCAAAGCCTCCCCTTCTACATCCTCGGCAATGATTAACAGAGGTTTACCCATCTTGGCTATTTTTTCTAAAAGAGGCAGGAGATCTTTAAGGGCAGAAATCTTTTTTTCATGAATGAGGATATACGGGTCTTCAAGAACTGTTTCCATTCTCTCGGCATCAGTGACAAAATAAGGAGAAAGGTAGCCGTTATCAAATTGCATCCCTTCAACTACAGCTAAATTTGTCTCCGTGGTTTTAGCTTCCTCTACGGTAATAACGCCGTCTTTTCCTACCTTTTCCATCGCTTCGGCAATAAGACTGCCGATAGTCTCATCGCCGTTGGCAGCAATAGTCGCTACCTGAGAGATTTCCTTTTTATCCTTGACGCTTTTACTTAATTTCTTCAATTCGCTAATCACCGCTTTTACTGCCTTTTCGATTCCCCTCTTTAAAGCCATAGGATTGGCTCCGGCGGTAACATTCTTTATCCCTTCCCGGAAGATAGCCTGAGCCAGTACTGTCGCCGTAGTCGTCCCGTCGCCGGCTACGTCGCTGGTTTTAGAGGCAACCTCTTTAATCATCTGAGCCCCCATGTTTTCATAAGGCTCTTCCAATTCAATTTCTTTAGCTACCGTTACCCCGTCTTTGGTAATCGTCGGGGAACCAAATTTCTTATCTAAAGCCACATTGCGCCCTTTAGGGCCCAAGGTAACTTTTACCGCGTTAGAGAGAGTATCAATCCCCCTTTGTAAAGCCCTCCGGGCTTCTTCGCTATATAACAGTTGTTTTGCCATCTTAAACAAACCTCCTTTTTACTGTGTTATTTGTTATTTCTCGAAGATTGCTAAAACATCCTCTTCCTTGAGGATTAAATATTCCTCATCACCTACGGTTATTTCGTTTCCTGAGTATTTAGCAAATAAAATGGTATCGCCTTTCTTAACCTCTAAGGGGACCTTTTTCTCCCCTTCTATTCTTCCGGAACCAACAGCCACAACCTTTCCCTTTTGAGGTTTCTCTTTGGCCGTATCAGGAATGATAATACCGCCTTTATTTTGCTCCTCTGCTTCAGTTCTTTTAACCAGAATCCGGTCACCCAAAGGTCTAACTTGCATCTTGAATCCTCCTTCCAAACATTCAACTCTCTTTTTAAACGAAGTAGAAGTATAAAAGAAAATGGCCCTTCTGTCAAGAAATTTTTTTAAATTTCTTAATTACCGCCTCCCCCATTTCTTTGGTGCCTACGGCGCTTGGGTCATCCCGGTTTGGCTTTAAATCATAGGTTACTTCTTTACCTTCGGCAATAACTGAAGCAACCGCTTTCTCAAGCCTTCGAGCCGCCTCTAACTCCCCCAGATGTTTAAGCATAAGCATCCCGGAAAGAATTATCGCCGTAGGATTTACCCTGTTTAAACCTTTATATTTTGGGGCGCTGCCATGGGTCGGCTCAAAAATAGCCAATTCATCTCCTAAATTAGCTCCCGGAGCTACCCCTAAACCGCCCACCAAACCGGCACATAAATCAGAGATAATATCCCCGTAGAGATTAGGCAGTACCAGGACATCATAAAGTTCTGGTTTCTGGACCAACTGCATGCACATATTGTCCACTATCCTATCTTCGAACTCAATATCCGAATAATCCCGAGCTACAGTGCGGGCGGCTTCCAGAAACACCCCATCAGAAAATTTCATAATATTGGCCTTATGAACGGCAGTAACCTTGCGACGGTTATTCTTCCGGGCATAATCAAAAGCAAAGCGGACAATCCGCCGGCTGGCTGAATCAGAGATAGGTTTGATACTGACCCCGGTATCTGGCTTGAAATATCGGCCTCCTATGGAAGAAAGTTCATCTTTGGATTCTGCGGGTAAAATATTCTTTAATAGCGCCTTCAAATCCTGGATACTTTTCTCCCCTTTTTCGATTTCAATCCCGGCATAAAGGTCCTCGGTATTTTCCCTGACCACCACCAAATCAACATTCTCATAACGGGATTTAACCCCTGGATACCATTTACAGGGACGGAGGCAGGCATAGAGGTTAAGTTTTTTGCGCATGGCCACATTAACACTGCGGAAGCCTTTTCCTACCGGAGTAGTAATCGGGCCCTTTAAGGCTACTTTGTTTTTCTTGATGGAATTAATTACTTCTTCAGGCAAGGGCGTCCCGGTTTTCTCCATCACCTCAGCCCCGGCCTCTTTAATCTCCCAATCAATTTTGACTCCGGTCGCCTCGATTACCTGCCGGGCTACCTCGACCAGCTCCGGCCCGGTGCCATCTCCGGGAATTAAGGTACCTGCATATATTTTTGCCATATTAACTTCGCCCTTTCTTTTTCATATACTTAACCATCCCTCCGGCTT
This sequence comes from uncultured bacterium, assembly GCA_964506785.1. GTDB lineage: Bacteria > CAZDME01 > JAYEMH01 > JAYEMH01 > JAYEMH01 > CAZDME01. The sequence goes on from CAZDME010000026.1 coordinate 3,914, forward strand.
TAAGAATCTTCTGCATCACTTCCGGTAAAGGGCTGAATTCAATCTTTTTATTTTTAGCCTGGTTAAAAACTTCGCCTTTATCCAAATCGATGGCCAGCAAATCTTTAGATTTAATTTTATCGGTATCGCATTCGATTGCCGGAAGGCCTATGTTGATGCAATTGCGAAAAAATATCCGGGCAAAGGATTTAGCCAGGACAGCACTGATATTCGCATGTTTAACGGCCAGCGGGGCCTGTTCCCGGGATGAACCGCAGCCAAAGTTTTTTCCCCCGACGATAAAATCTCCTTTTTTAATTTTCTTATAGAAATCCGGAGAGATATCTTCCATCAGATGTTTGGCTAATTCGTTCATATCCAGGGTTTTAAATTTATACCGGCCCGAAATGATATAATCGGTATTTACATCGTCACCAAATTTATGAGCTTTACCTTTAAGTTTCATCCTCTATTTACCTCAACTAAAGTTATACCTTTTCAACCTACCCCTACTACCTATAACCTACCACCTACGACCTATTACCTATGTAATGCCGCGGGTCAGTTATCTTTCCTTCAATAGCTGAAGCGGCAAGGGTTGCCGGAGAAGCTAAATAAATAAAGGCATCGGGGTTTCCCATCCGTCCTTTAAAATTACGGTTGGCCGTGGAGATAACCCGATAGCCCTTGGCCGGAATACCGGCATGTGTCCCCACACAGGGCCCGCAACCGGGATTAATCACCGCCGCTCCGGCTTTAATAAAATCGGCAATGATTCCTTTCTTGACTGCCTCTAAATAAATCCGGCTTGAAGCCGGAGCTACAATCATCTCCACGCTTTCGTGAATTTTCTTTCCTTCCAAAATTGCCCTGGCTGCCTCTAAATCTTCCATTCTTCCCCCGGTACAGGTGCCGAGAAAAGCCATATCAATTTTTGTCTTAGGCAGTTTTTCAATAGGAGAGACATTATCCACCCGATGCGGCTTAGCTATCTGGGGGGAAAGATTACCTACTTCCTCCTCGAAAATTTTCTCATATTTTGCTTCTTTATCCGCTTTAACCGGATAAATCTTTTTCTTCGTCTGCTTTTTTATCCAGGAACGGGTTTTTTCATCCACCTCCATCAAACCGAATTTCGCCCCCATCTCAACAGCCATATTGGCCATAGCCATGCGGCCGTCCAGGCTAATGGCTTTAATTGCCTCTCCAGAAAATTCTACTGATTTATAAGTCGCCCCGTCCGCCGACACCTTGCCGATTAAATAAAGAATTAAATCCTTTCCCATTACTCCTGCCGGCAACTTGCCGTGGAGGATGAATTTTATCGTCTCAGGGACTTTAAACCAAAGCTTTCCGGAAATTAAACTTGAGGCTAAATCGGTCGAACCTACCCCGGTAGAAGCGACATTAATTGCCCCGTAGGTGCAGGTATGCGAATCCGCCCCGATGACCAAATCCCCCGGTAGAACCAAACCGCTTTCTAAAATCAGCTGGTGGCAAACCCCTTGGCCGACATCATATAATTTTACATTCCTCCTCCTAGAGAAATCCCGCATCAACTGGTGTAACTCAGAAACACCAATATTAGGACTGGGGGCGCTGTGGTCTATTATCAAAGCTGCCTTTTGAGAGTTAAAAACCCTCTTGCCTCCCATTTTTCTAAAAGCCTGAATGGCCAAGGGAGCGGTGCCATCCTGGGCAAAGGCAAAATCAATATCAGCAATAACAAAGTCCCCCGCTTTGACCGATTTACCAGTGTGTTTTGAGAAAATCTTTTCGATTATTGTCTGCGGCATAACCCTCTAAAAATCCCTTTCTGCTTTTAAGGCGTAACGCTCATAATTTTTCTGGCAATTTCCGGATATTTAGCAATAAACATTAATTCGCTCTCAGTCAGAGACTTTTGATTATGCACATTGCCATAGCGCACCAATTCCAAAATTTTAGCTGCTTCTTTATCGTCATGAAATTTAATTTCCAGTTTTTCGTAGACATTTCTAAATCCCTTGATTCCGCTATACTCCCCGGTGGTAATCTTCCTTCCCGTATCAACAGTCTCCGGCTCCCCCCGGCCTAAATCTTCAAAGTCATAAAGCTCATAATTACGCCGGTCCTTAAGAGCACCGTCTGCGTGAATGCCCGATTCGTGGGCAAAAGCATTTGTTCCTACACCCGGCTGATTAATTGGGATAGGAATACCGAAGGCATAAGAAGCATATTTGCAAATTTTCCAGGCTAATTTCAAATTTACCTTTTTATCTAAAACATATTTGTCGCGGGTGCCGCTGCTAAATTTTATCGCTAGAATCACCGCCACTAAATCCGCATTCCCGGCCCTTTCCCCCATACCGTTGATACAGGTGTTGATATAAGCATCCTCTCCAGCGTCATTAGCCGCCACCGCCCCACAGACAGAATTTGCCACCACCATACCCAGGTCATTATGGCAGTGAATTTCGATAGGGAGATGGATAGCCTCGGCCAGTTTTTTTACCCGCTCATAAATAGTTATAGGGCTGTCAAACCCTAAGGTGTCGCAATAACGCAGCCTATCGGCGCCGGCCTCTTTTGCCGCTTGCGAAAAAGAAATAAGATAATCTATATCTGTTCTTGAAGCATCCTCGGCGTTAACGCCAATTGATTTCGCCCCCATCTTTTTCGCCAGCTTGACTGCCGAAGCCATTTCTTCTATGACTGAAGCATGGTCTAATTTGCCTCTGAATTTGTGCTTAATCATTTGGTCGGAGGTAGAGATAGAAAGATTGAAATGTTTAATGAGAGGCACTAATTTGAAAGCGAGTTTCACATCACTGGGAATTGCCCGGAGCCAACCGCTGAGGCGCATCGAACCGAAAGCACCCTTTTTAGCCAGGGCTAAATTAGCATTGAGATAATTTGTCTCATGATGAGTCACCGGAAAGCCAAATTCAGACTGAAAAACACCCATCTGGGAAAGATATAGATTAACCATGGTTTTTTGTAATTTAGATAAGCATATTCTTGAAGTCTGCACCCCATCTCGATTGGTAACATCAAGCAAATAAATTTTAGCCATTTTTCTTAACCTCCTTTTAAAAAGACGGCTCATCCCGGATAGTCTGCATAAATTCCCACGGATTTATCCCTGCCTGAGGCAAGCCCTCCCACCGGGCAAGCAGACCTACCCCATTCCGTATATTTTTCAAAGTTTTACTGATTTTATCTCCCGTATATAACGAGTTTTTTTTATCTCCTTTAATACCTCTTTGGAGACTGAACTATCTATATTTAAAACAGTAACCGCTTCCTCGCCTATTTTCCTTCTGCCCAGGGTCATATTGGCAATATTAATCTTGTTTTTACCGAGGAGAACCCCAATCTGTCCAATAATCCCCGGATGGTCGGTGTGAAAACATAAAAGCATATATCCCGAAGGGACGGCATCAACATGATAATCATTAATTCTTACTACCCGGGGGTCGTTTTTCCCAAAAATAGTCCCGGAAACAACACTCTTGCCCTTGCTTGTCTCTACCTCTACCAGGATAAGATTGGTAAAATCTTCGGTAATGCTCGATTTACTTTCAATGACCTTCATTCCTCTTTCTTGAGCAATAACGGGTGCGTTGACAAAATTGACTGATTCTTGAAATAGCGGTGTAAGCAGTCCTTTTACTAAAGCTACCGTCAGCGGAGTGACATCATATTCCAAAACCTCTCCGCTGTAACGAACCTTTACGTCGGTAATTCTTCCTTCTGTTAATTGGGCTTGAAGTAATCCTAATTTTTCAGCCAGAACAAGATATGGCTTAATTCCTTTTAAAACTTCCGGTTCTAAAGACGGTAAATTGGCGGCATTGCGGACATTGCCTTTAAAGGCATCAACTATTTGCTGGGCAATTTCCACGGCTACACCCACCTGGGCCTCTTCGGTAGAAGCTCCCAGATGAGGAGAAACAACCACTTGCGGCAGATTAAGAAGGGGGTTATCCGTCGGAGGCTCTTTTTCATAAACATCCAGAGCCGCCCCGGCTACCTTCCCTTTCTTTATTGCCTCTAACAAGGCCGCTTCATCGATAATCCCTCCCCGGGCACAATTAATAATTCTCACTTCCTTCTTCATCAGGGAAAAGGCTTCTTTACCAATAAGATGTTTGGTGCCTTCCGTTAAAGGCACATGAACAGTGATAAAATCCGCTTTCTTAAATAAATCCTTCGATTCCACTAAGTGAACGCCTAATTTTTCCGCTTTTTCCAAACTAATAAATGGGTCGGAGACAATGACCGCCATCCCAAAGGAAAGCATACGCTTGGCTACCTCAGTGCCGATTCTTCCCATGCCGACAATACCTAAGGTTTTGCCATAAAGTTGAACACCGGTATATTTTTTCCGGTCCCATTTTTTCTCCTGCAGAGAAAGGTAAGCCTGAGGAATATTCCTAGCCAGGGCTAAAATTAAACTTATGGTGTGTTCAGCGGTAGAGATGGTATTTCCTCCGGGCGTATTCATAACAATGATACCTTTTTTTGTGGCTGCTTCTAAATCGACATTATCTAAGCCGACTCCGGCCCGGCCGATAACCTTTAAATTCTCGGCCGCTTCAATAATTTCTTTAGTTACTTTAGTACCGCTTCGAATAATTAATCCGTCATAATCCTTGATAATCCTTTTTAAATCTTCCGGAGGAAGCTTTGGCTTAAGGTCAAGCTGGCAGTTTTTCTCCCGGCGGAGAATTTCTAAGCCTTTCTCGGCTAAAGGGTCACTCACTAAAATTTTCATCTTTTCCCTCCATTCGATAGCAAAGCTTCTTCGGCGGCTTTCCGGCCAACACCTGATTCTACTTTGTGCCCCAACTCAGCCAATTCCTTCTCTAGAGCGGAAATCGCCTCTAAAAGCTCGAATTGCTTTATGTAGCCCATATGGGCAATTCTGATAATTTTACCCTTTAGCTGGGCTTGCCCTCCGGCAATAGAAATCCCATGCCGCCGCTTCAAATTCTTGACTAAGACGTTACCGTCTATACCCTCGGGAAGTTTTATCGCCGTGACACTAATGGCCGCCGCTTTGGGAGCGAGTAACTTAAGACCCAGCGCTTTGGCTGCCATCCGGGTGGCTTCAGACAGGCGCCTCTGCCTTAAAAAAACCTTTTCTAACCCTTCATCCTTAATCATCTGTAAACTTTCTTTAAGAGCCAAAACCAAAGTTACTGCCGGCGTCCAGGGAGTGCTGTCTTTTCCCTGAGCTTTCCGGGCCTCTTTGAACGAAAAATAATACTTGGGAAGAGTTGATTTCTCAATCATTTCCCAGGCCTTAGGAGAAACACTGACAAAAGCCAGACCCGGGGGAGTCATCAGCCCTTTTTGAGACCCGGAGACAACTACATCTACCTGCCATTCATCGGCTCTCAAAGGAATAGAAGCCAGGCTGCTGATAGCGTCAACGACTAAAACGGCTTCAGTAGAATTAACCGCTTCAGCTATGGCCTTTACATCACTAACCACGCCGGTTGAGGTCTCACAATGGGTAATGAAAACCGCCTTGATATCCGGATTGCTCTTTAAGCTTTCTGCAATCCGTCTGGGTTCAACTGCCTCTCCCCAGGTAACGTCAATAAAGATTGTCTCAATTCCATAAGCCTGGGTAATTTCCCCCCAGCGTTCGCCGAATTTTCCTCCGCGGATAACCAAGGCCTTATCTCCGGGTGATAGAAGATTGGCTACTGAGGCCTCCATTGCTCCCGTGCCTGAAGAAGCAAACAGCAAAATTTCATTCTTTGTCTGAAAAACATATTTAAGCCCTTCGATAACCTCTCTTAAAATATCCTGGAATTCCCTGGTTCGATGATGGATTATCGGTTCAGCCATTATCTCTCTGGCCGCTTCAGGTATTGGCGTCGGACCCGGGGTTAAAAGATAGTACTTTTTCATAAATTTTCTCCTCCTGCATTAAACCGTATACAGTTCCTTTTTTTACTTTTTTACGAAAGCTTCTCGCAGCACCTCATCCATATGCTCAACTAAAACAAAGTTCATTTCCCGGCGGATTTCTTTAGGGATTTCTTCTAAATCTTTTTTATTTTCTTTAGGAAGAATAATTTTTTTAAGTGCTGAACGATGCGCCGCTAAAACCTTGGACTTAATTCCTCCTACCGGAAGAACCTTCCCCCGCAGGGTAATCTCTCCGGTCATGGCTACTTTTTTAGAAACCTTTTTCTGGGTCAGGGCAGAGATAAGGGCTACCGCCATAGTTATTCCGGCTGAAGGTCCGTCTTTGGCAATGGCTCCTTCGGGAATATGAATGTGAATATCAATAAAACGGTAAAAGTTCTCATCTAATCCCAACTGCTTGGCTTTAGAACGAGTATAACTTAAAGCCGCCTGAGCCGATTCGCGCATTACCTCGCCTAACTTCCCGGTCAGAGTTAAATTTCTCCTTCCCTTGAGAATAGAAACCTCGATATTCATTACCTCCCCTCCCACCTCGGTCCAGGCTAAACCTTGAGCCAGGCCGACTTCATCCTTTTCTGTTCCTTTCCCAAGGATAAAACGGGGAGGGCCGAGAAATTTCGATAAATTATGATTAGTCACCTTAATCTTCGCATTGTTCCCTTTGCTGACCAATTCCTTAGCCGTTTTTCGACAGAGACTGGATATTTCTCTTTCTAAATTTCTCACCCCGGCTTCCCGGGTATAGCGGCGGATAATGGCCAGAATAGCCTGGGATGAAATAGTTAGATTATCTGACTTCAAACCATTGGCAGCCAATTGTTTAAGAACCAGAAAAAGTTCGGCAATCTTTAATTTTTCCCATTCCGTATAACCGGGTAACTTAATAATTTCCATCCGGTCCTGAAGGGGGATAGGAATATTGGACTGCAGGTTAGCCGTGGTGATAAACATCGTCTCAGAAAGGTCGAAATCCACTTCCAAATAGTGGTCGCTAAAAGCGTGATTCTCTTCTGGGTCCAAAACTTCTAAGAGGGCTGCCGAAGGATCGCCGCGAAAATCCACGCTCATTTTATCAACTTCGTCAAGAAGAAAAACGGGATTTCTTGATTTTGCCTTTTTCATCGACTGAATAATTCTCCCCGGGAGAGAACCAATATAAGTGCGGCGGTGACCCCTGATTTCCGCTTCATCCCGGATGCCTCCTAAAGAAACGCGGACAAAATTCCTCCCCAAAGCCCGGGCAATGGATTTAGCCAAAGAGGTCTTGCCCACCCCGGGAGGACCCACAAAACAAAGAATCGGCCCCTTCATTTTTTTAACCAGCTTCCTGACGGCTAAATACTCCAGAATCCTTTCTTTGACTTTCTTAAGCCCATAGTGGTCCTCTTCTAAAATCTTTTCTACTTCGTCGATTTCAAGCTTATCCGTGGTCATCTTTGACCAGGGCAGATTTATCAGCCAATCCAGGTAATTTCTTACTACCGCCCCTTCAGGGGAAGATGGTATCATCCTCTCAAGTTTCGCCAATTCCTGCCGAGCTTTTTCTTCTCCTTCTTTACTCATTTTTGCTGCAATAATTTTATTTTTTAGTTCCTGGAATTCGCTTTGTTCGTCTTTGCGGCCCAATTCGCTCTGAATAGCCTTCATCTGCTCCTGAAGGTAGTATTCTTTCTGGGTCTTTTCAATATGGTGGCGCACCTTTCCCTGAATTTTCTTCTCAATCTGAAGAATTTCTATTTCCGCATTTATAATCTGGTTGATTTTTTTAAGTCTAACAATGGGTTCGAATATTCCCAGGATATTTTGCTTGTCTTCCAGCTTAATTTGGAGATGACTGGAAATGGCATCGGCTAATTGCCCTGGATATTTAATATTACTTACCGAGCTAAAAGTTTCCGGGACCAAACGCTGATTAAGTTTAACATATTTCTCGAATTGAGAAATGACAGAACGCATTAAGGCTACTGTTTCTAAATCGGCCTCTTTGGGTTCGTCCTTTAATAACTCGCTGACAATTTGAAAAAATTTCTTGTTTGGCAAAAACTCTTTAACCTTTAAACGGCAGATGCCTTCGACTAAAATTTTAATTGACCCATCGGGCAGCCGTAGAAATTGCAGAATTTCCCCCAACGTTCCTGCTTGATAAATATCCTGAGAATTTGGCTCATCGACGCGAATTTCCTTCTGAGTAGCCAAGGCTAACAAATGGTCGCCAGCCATAGCCTGTTCTAAGGCTTCAATTGATTTGGGCCGGCCGACCAAAAGCGGTACCACCATATGGGGGAAAACCACAATATCCCTGACTGGCAGCAAAGGGAAAATAGTTTTTCCTTTAATTTTATTCCTGTTTCTTTCCAGTTTTGAGAGGATTTCCATCTCCATACCTTTTAATCTAACACTTATTCTCTGCTGCCCGGGCTCTCTTTTCTATTTTCCCGGTTTAACCACAAAATTAACTAATTTGCCTGGGACAATGATTGTTTTAATAATCTTTTTATCAGCCAGCCACTTTTTAACCCGTTCCTGCCGAAGGGCCTTCTCTTTTATCTCTTCTTCGCTCGGTTCAGCTTTAATAGCCACTTTATCCCTTACCTTCCCGTTAATCTGCACGATTAAGGCAACCTCTTCCTCACGAATAAAGGAAGCTTCAAAACCTGGCCAGGATTCCTTAAAAACGCCCTCTTCCCCCCCTAAAATCTGCCACATTTCCTCGGCAATATGAGGCGCAAAAGGGGAAAGAAGCAAAACAATTTTTTTTAAGCATTCGGAAACTATCGGCCTTTCAGGCAGAACCTCTTCTTTCTCAGCATTTTTGAAAGATAGGCTAAAAATCGAATTTACCAGCTCCATAACGGCGCTGATAGCCGTATTAAAATGAAATCTTTCGATATCCTCGCCCACCTTTTTAATTGTCTGGTGAAGCTTTTTTTCAAGGGATTTTTCCAGGTTAGACAGATCCTTGAGTTTTTCTTCAGGCACATTTTTACTCTGGGTAAAATTAATTAAACGCCAAACCCGGTTTAAAAAGCGAAAAGAGCCTTTTACTCCCTGGTCACTCCAGTCCAAATCCTGTTCCGGAGGGGCGGCAAAAAGAATAAAAAGCCGGGCGGTATCGGCTCCGAATCTTTCGATAATATCATTGGGGTCAACCACATTGCCTTTTGATTTAGACATCTTTGCCCCATCTTTAATAACCATCCCCTGGGTGAGTAATTTGGAAAAAGGCTCGCGGATTTTAACCAAACCTGAATCAGAAAGAAACTTATGAATAAAACGGGCGTATAGAAGATGCATGATGGCGTGTTCCACTCCGCCGATATACTGATTAACCGGCATCCAATAATTAGCCTCGTCCGGAGAAAAAAGAGAGCTTTTATCCTTGGCATCGGTAAATCTCAAAAAATACCAGGAGGAATCAACAAAGGTATCCATGGTATCGATTTCCCGGTGCGCCTTCTTTCCGCATTTAGGACAAGGGATAAAATAAAATTTACTGTCGTCGGCTAAAGGTGATACCCCATTTTTATATTTAAAGTCTATTTTCTTGGGTAAGGTAACCGGTAAGTCTCTCTCCGGCACCGGCACTGCACCGCAGTCTTCACAATAAATTATGGGAATGGGCGTCCCCCAATAACGCTGCCGGGAAATCCCCCAGTCTTTGAGGCGATAATTTATTTTTATCTTGCCAATCTTTTCTTCTTCCATCCAGAGAGCAACTTTATCCTTGGCTTCGGCGCTCAATAATCCGGAGAAACTCCTTGAATTAACCAGCTTTCCTTCGTCTTCATAGGCCTCTGGCATAGTCTCCGCCTTCAAGCTGCTATTTTGATTCTGAATAACCAGCCGCATCGGCAGTTTATATTTTTTGGCGAATTCGAAATCCCGCTGGTCGTGAGTGGGCACAGCCATCACTGCCCCGGTTCCATATTCCATCAAAACATAATCAGCAATCCAGATAGGAATTTTTTCCTGATTTACCGGATTAATGGCGTAGCTTCCGGTAAAAATGCCTTCTTTCCCCAATTCGTTTTTTTCCGTCCTCACCCGTCTTTCTCTTTTAAGGCGATTGATAAACTCCCTGGCTTTTTTTTCGATATTCCTACCGGCAATCAATTTCAAGGATAAAGGGTGTTCCGCTGATAAAACCAGATAAGTCGCCCCGAAAATAGTATCTTGGCGGGTAGTAAAAACCGGGATAACCTCACTTTCTTTAAAAATTTTAAAATATATTTCTACGCCGAGGCTGCGGCCAATCCAGTTTTTCTGCATTAATTTCACTTTATCCGGCCAGCCGCTTAACTCTTCCAAACCGTTAAGTAAATCTTCCGCATAAGCCGAAATTTTGAAAAACCATTGTTTGATTTCTTTTAATTCTACCTTGGCTCCGCAGCGCCAGCAATTGCCTCCTTCTACCTGCTCGTTGGCTAAAACCGTGGTGCATCTGGGACACCAATTAACTGAAGCCATCTTTTGATAAGCCAGCCCCTTTTCATAAAGCTTCAAAAAAATCCACTGATTCCACCTGTAATAATCGGGGTCAGCCGTGCTTATTTCCCGGCTCCAATCATAGGCAAATCCCATTCTTTTTAACTGTTCCCTCATGTACGATATATTATTTTCGGTCCACTTAGCTGGGTGTATCTTTTCCTTTAGCGCCGCATTTTCTGCCGGCAGGCCAAAAGCATCCCAGCCCATAGGATGGAGCAGATTAAATTGCTTCATAATCTTATAGCGGGCGACTACATCGCCTATGCTGTAATTTCTTACATGGCCCATATGGATTCTTCCTGAAGGGTAAGGAAACATCTCTAAGAGATAATATTTCTCCTTCCCCCGTTCTCCCTTTTTGTTTTGAAATAAAGACTGCCCGTGCCATCTCTTCTGCCATTTATTTTCAATTCTTTTAAAGGGATAGGTATTTTCCATAAGAAATTGATTTATCCTGGGGAAAGTATATTTTTCCGGCAGAAGCACCTATTCGCCAATAGGGCAAACTTCTAAGCCTTTGACAGACAAACCTATCTGAGGCAAACGGGCGTCTTCACAGCAGGAACGAGGCCGTATTATAACCTAGATAGGATATTATTACAAGGGAAAAGTGGTAATGGGGAATTCTACTGCTTCTTCCCTAAAAACAGATTGCCGAATGTATCGCCTACTTGTTTCCCCAGGCCGCCGGTGGCTTTCCGGGCACCTTCTAAAAGAACCCCGCTTAAATCCAACCCGGGCAAACGATTGAAAAACTCACGCATCATTGCCTCGGAAATATCGGTAGAAAGCACATAGGTCGGCTTTTCAAGGGTGCCGCCGATTCGAAGCATCAATTCTAACTGGCCGGTTTCTCCTGTTAACGATTCGCCAATTCTAATAATAGAAGCCCCTTTTTTATCCTTAGCCTTCAGGGCATAATTTTTTATCACTAATTTGGAAGCACCCAGCAGATTGTTCTTATCACACTTAAGGCTGGCATAGATACTGGCCAAGCCGCTTTCTACGTCTAAAAAATGAAGGGTGGAGGCATAATAAGGAGCGAAATGCACCAAATCGATATCCTTAACGATTAACTGCAATGTCCCGCTGATTTTTTTCTCTAAAAGATAATTTATTTTCCCTTGGATTTCAAAATCAGCGGCCGGCTCACCTTCTAATTTTCCCTTGATGACAAAAAGGGTTTCCATTCCTTTGGCCCAGAGCCAATGAGTAAAATTTTCCACCCCGATATCAACCTCTTTGGCTACGGTAATATGCGGTTTGCCTTTTTCATAATCATATAGATTGACCTTAGCCTTCTTTATTAACAGCTTTTTGATATAGACTCCTTTATGGGCCGCTTTCACCAGCTTTTCGTCAGCTGAGTCAATCGGTGTATCGTTTTTGTGTTTCTGCGGGGAAAAGACCAATAGGTTTACTTTATCTTTCGTTAAGTAATCAATATTTATCTCCGGCTCAATAATAACTAAGCGGCGGAGGATAATTAGTTTCTTTTTCCAAAAAGGGATAAAACTCCCTTCGACAATCACCTTATCGGCCTTAAAAAGGTAATCGCTGGGAAATCCGGAAAGATTATCAACAGTCACTTCTCTGATTACCGCCCGGGCAAAAGCAAAATTAACATCTAATTTTTTAATTTCGACTGGCCTTTCGAAAACACTGCTTAATCTTTTCTCCAATTTCGGCAGAAACAGCCGGCTGCTTAAAAAATTGGCCAGGCCTATTAGAAAAAAAATAATGACGATGGCGATAAAAACCCCGGTTAACAACGCTTTTCTTTTTATTTTAGGCATTGACAATCCCGACTCTAAATGATATAGTACTTCGTCTTTTAAGTAATCCGGGGCAGTAGCTCAGTTGGGAGAGCGTCGGTTCGGCATACCGGAGGTCACGGGTTCGACCCCCGTCTGCTCCACCAGGAAGACAATCCTTCAATCTTGCCTCCTTTTACCCTTTTCATTGCTTCTCTGGATTCTTTAATGCCGGCATTTATTTCTTTAATTTTGTCCATATATCCGTTTACCGCCGCCAGATCAATCAATTCAAAAGAACCGTCCTTTTTCAATTCATAAATTTGTTCACCCATCTCTTGGAAACAGATTAGGCGCAATTTCTCAAGATGCTTTATTTTCCCTTTTAATCGCTTAAGGGTAACACGGATATAAATCTTCTCAACTATTCCTTTCAAGAAATTAATAAATCTATTCAAAACATTCTTGAGGGCCCCCAACACCCTGCCTGCCTTAGCCCTCAATCTATTCTGGCTTCTCAATCTCATTCTATTCTAACCTCAAAATTACAAAACAACTCAGACTTTTCGTTATACATAACACATTAGACATAAAACAACTTTTGCCAGTTGTTATTCGCATCTGATTCAATGTGGCGCCGCCGGGTTCCTTCTTGACAACAACCATTTTTTTAGTTACTATTATATCTGTCTTTTGTGCCAGAGTGGCGGAATGGCTTACGCGGCGGTCTCAAAAACCGTTGACCGAAAGGTCGTGTGGGTTCGACTCCCACCTCTGGCACCACTTAAATACAGGCAAATAAACCGCTCCTGCCTATTGCTCAGTTTTCTCTTCCAAGTATAACAAAATTAATTGTTTTATACAATAAAAAATGGCTCCTAACCAGGGGCCACATTTAAGTCATAAACTTTGAACCTTAATTTTTACTCGTACCTGATATCATCCAGATAAAAAGTAAAACCCTCGGGATTATCTTCCAGTTTAGCCACCCAGCAGAACCCGCCGGAAATATAGGTCAAATCTTTCCGCATCAAATCGATGCTATACTTCTTCCATTCCTTAGTTAAGACTACCGGGCTAACTTGAGCTACATCGGAGTCGGGATAATGGCCGATAATGCCGCCGATTCGGAATTTTTCGATTATTTCTCCCCCCTTTTCTCCGCGGGCCCAAAAGGTAAGTCTCCGAGCCCCGGTTAAATCTAAACTGCCTTCTTTGAATCCCCAGTTATTAGGCGGATTCTGCCAGTACACTCCCGCCCATTTAAGAGTCCCCTTTGCTGGCAGATAAACAATCCGGATACAGGTTAAACCCGAATGACAGTTAATTTTCCAGTTCTCATCGAAGGTTATAGAATCAACGTCTCCCATCCACCCTGAAGGGCAAAAGAAATTTTTATCTGACTCTTTGTCAAAATATACATAAAATGGCTGAGGGAGAATATCAGTTTCTGCCTTAAGGATAGGCGAAAAAATTAAAAGCGGCAAAAATATCAGGGCAAAATGATAAACTTTAATTAATTTCAAAGGGATTAAAATTTTTCTTGGCAAATATCGCATAAACTGTCCCGGCAATACATCCGGTTCTACTCCCCTTTGGTGTACGCCAGCCATGTCCGGTATCTACATTCTGATGAGTGGCGTAAGGCAGGCAAATCGCCTCTTGGCCGGTTTTTGAAGCACTGCTAATAATTAATTTATCCAGCTCTGCCAAAAAGAAATTTGCTTTGTCTTTATAAAGTTTAGCTTTTCTCAAATTGTTTTCTTGGCGATAAAAATCGCTCATAATCTCATATGCCACTATCATTTGAGCTGTTAATTCCGAAGAAACCACTCCTCCCCGTCCAAGATTACGAGCCTTGGCAAAATCAAAACCGGTAATTTTACTTTCCGGGCCCAAATCAGAAGAATAGCTGACTGTTACTTGGCAATGCTCCTCGGCAAATTTCAAAATATCGTCAGGATTCATTTTTTCCTTTTTAAGAGACCCCGGCCCAAGAGTGGCAATTGCCCAGGCGAAGGTATCCGTAGCGATAGTCGCATCTCCCCGGCCTCTTTTCAATCTTCTTTCTGCTTTTATATAAACATTCTTTTTTACCCAGGCTAAAAGCCTCCCTGAAGCTTGAAGATATCTTTCATCCTTGGTTATTTTATAAAGATTATTAAAAAAGGCATAAGCATCTAAATTGTGCTCGGTGCTAAACCAGTTGACTTTCATGCCGCCTCTCAAACCTCCTTCAGAATCCTCTTCCTGAATAGTCATCACCCAATTGGCAATCTCTTCGACAAAAGGCAGATATTCTTTATCGCCGGTTTCGTCTATATATTGTAAAACAGCCAACCCCAGCCAAATATTAGGCCCGGTATGAGCAATAGATTCGACTATATGTCCGGTGGTAGCATCGTAAGCATTGGCAAATGCGCCGTTTATCTTTTTAGCCCTTCCCCGATAGAAATCAAAAATTTTCTGGGCTGATTTAAAATCATGAAATAACGAAAAACATTGGGCAGCTAAAGCCTGGTCGTAAGTAAATGCCCAGTCTTCTAGAAAGGGATCTCCTTCATAACTAAGAACCAAACCGGTGCGTTTATTTTGTCTCATTTTCAGCCAATTATACATTTTCTTTACATTTTTTTCCTCTAACCCTATTTTTTCTT
>CAZDME010000027.1:0-18258 GCA_964506785.1 uncultured bacterium
GCCTGAGTGATTTCCTGGTTAAATCAGGAATAATTACTAACCGGCTTCCCGCACTGACCATAACCCTAATCGGGCGGCCGCTTTTGACTTTCACCCCGGGCAAAGGATTTTGGTTAATAATATAGCCTTCAGGAACATCTCTGTTAAACTGCTTATCGATAAGTTTAAGATTTAAGTCGGCTTTATTGGACTTCTCCAAGGCATTAATCAGCCTCAGCCCGATTAAATTAGGCACGACTATTTCTCGCCCATTAACCAGAAGTCTAAAAGTAATTAAAGAGCTTGCCCCGACAAAAAAACCAAAAAAACACAATAAAATAATTACGTTTAGTGAACTCTTGATAAACTCTTTAGTCATTAGTATCCCCGCTAACAAAAATACCTGAAAAAGCTTTGGCCTTTGATAGTTAGTCTTTATCGCTTTACGCTATACGGTAATTTTCTTTTCCTATACGCTACCTTCTTTTACTATCCCCTATAAATTTCCACCGTTCACTTCTTTACCAGTTTAACCATAAAAGCCTTATCCATAGAAAATAAAGGATACATCCCCGGACCAAGATCTGTAATATGGGAGTCAAGGCGGATGAACCCCTCATCCCCTTGAAATTCTTTTAAAAAAGAGGGACAAGTCTTATCTATGCTGAAATATCTATTCCCTTCTAAAAATTCCCCGATTACCTCTTCATTTTCCTCCGGGGTAATAGTACAGGTTGCATAAACCAACCGCCCGCCCTTTTTTAAAAGGGAAGCGCTTCTTTTTAAAAGCTTTAATTGCTGTTTCTTCAACTCTTTAATTTTTTGCGGCGTAATTCTCCACTTAGCTTCCACCCGGCGCCTTAAAACACCAAGGTTAGAACAGGGGGCATCTAATAATACCGCTTCGGGTTTTCTTTTTAAATCCTTAAGGTCTTCTCCCCGCAAGAGTAATGTTTTAATACAATTTAACCCCAACCGCTGGCAGTTCTCTTCTACCCTGGCTAATTTTTCTCTTTTTATATCCAGGGCTAAAATTTCCCCCTGATCTTCCATTAAACCGGCCAGATGAGTGGTTTTCCCTCCCGGGGCGCTACAAAGGTCAATTATAAACTCGCCTTTCCTGGGCGATAACAAATGACTGACCAGCATGGCGCTTTCATCCTGCGCCTGAAAAAAACCTGAATTAAATGACTGCTGGCGAAAAATATTACCGCCGCCTAAAACAATCAATCCCTCCGGAGCATACTTAGTCAACTCAAGCCTAAACCCGGCTTTTTCAAGTTTATTCTTAAGCTCACCCCGGGCGATTTTTAAGGTATTCGCCCTGATAGTTAAAGGCGGCAACTGATTGTTGAATTGGCATAATAATCTTGTTTTTTCTATGCCGAAACGTTTAATCCACCTTTTAAGGAGCCACTCCGGATGAGAAAATCTCACTGAAAAATTTAAAGCCAAATCTCTCGATTCATCCGGAAAAACTATTTTATCTGCGTACCTTAAATAATTCCTTAAAACCGCATTGGTAAAATCAGCGGCTTTCTTTCCTCCGGATAACCTGGCTAAATTAACACTTTCCGAAACCAGGGCATAATCAGGAATCCTGGAAAGGAATCTTTTCTGATAAATCCCCAGCCGTAAAATATTTAAGAGCCGCCGGTCTAAATTTTCTAATCTATATTTACTTAAGCTGCCAAGTATCCAATCAAGCAACCCCTTCTGGCGAATAACCCCCAGAACCAATTCGTTTAAAAGACCTCTGTCTTTCTGCGGCCAATCTTTTTGCTTAAAATTTCTATCAATTAAATCCTGGGCAAAACTTCCTTTCTCTACCTCAATTAAGATTCTTAAAGCCTCTTCCCTGACCGATATTTTTCTCACTTTTAACGCCGGCCTCTTAAAATGAAAAGGCGGATGAGCTGCATCGCCGCCATCGCCGTTGCCGCCACATAGGTAAGAGCCGCCGCCGATAAAACCTTCTTCACCCCTTCCTTTTCCTGGGCAAGAATGTAGCCGCGATTTTCCAGAACAACCAAAGCCCGGCTGCTGGCATTAAATTCAACCGGTAGGGTAACTACCTGAAAAATCAAGGCTCCGGTAAAAAATAAAATGCCGACATCCATAAGAACGGGCGTTCTAAATAAAAACCCGATAAAGAAAAGAGGGAAAGCCAGGCTGCTGCCAAAGCTGGCTACCGGGAAAATTGCCTGCCTTATGTTCATTGGAACGTATCCGGACTTATGCTGAATAGCATGCCCGGTTTCATGAGCCGCCACTCCTATGGCCGCCAGAGAATCGCTCTCATAAACCCCGGATGAAAGTCTTAATTTCTGTCCCCGGGGATCGTAATGGTCAGTAAGATTTCCGGCAATCTTCTCAACCGGGACATTGCTTAAACTATAGGAATCCAGAAGGAGTCTGGCTACTTCCCTACCGGTTAATTTCCGCATAGAAGTCACCCGGGAATATTTTTTATAGGTATTTTTCATTTTTACCTGCGCCCAGACGGCAAAAATCAAGGCCGGAATTAACAAAAAAAACGAAGGTCCGAAATATAACATTTTTAAAACCTCCTCCAGAGAAATTAAGATACTTCATCCCAGTTTCATCCCGGGCTTTATCCCATGCCCCAGGCTAAAATCATAAGCGGCCAGGCTCTTGCCGCCGGAGGCCTGCACTTCCTTAATTAAAATCAGGCCCTTGCCGGTGGCCACTTTCCAGCCATCTTTGGATAAAGACGTAATTTCACCCGGTTTTACCCCTTGCGGATTTTTTCCATCGACCAAGGCTGTTTTCCAAATTTTAAAATTGGTTCTTCTACCGGTAAAAGTTATATAGGTATAAGCTCCCGGCCAGGGAATAGTTCCCCGGACTAAATTATGAATTTCTCCGGCTTCTTTACTCCAGGAAATCTCCCCGTCTTCTTTTTTTAAGTTGGGGGCAAAGCTTGCCTGGTTTTCATCCTGTTTATTAATCGCCACCTTATCTTCTTTAATTAAGCCTAAGACATCCCTTAAAGCCTCTCGGCCCAAAAGAGAAAGCTTTTCTTTTAAGATAAGGGCGTCATCATCCGGCAAAATCTCTGTTTCTTTTTGCAGAATTATTCCTCCCCGGTCTAATCTTTCCTCTATTTTCATTACCGTAACGCCGGTTTTTTCTTCCCCCTTTATAATCGCCCAATTGACCGGGGCCCCTCCCCGGTATTTAGGAAGTATCGAAGCGTGAATATTGATGCCTCCCCAGGATGGCACCTTTAAAAATTCCGGGCAAAGGATTTCGCCAAAAGCAACCACCACTAATAAATCCGGCTTAAGCTTAGCTATTTTTCCTATAAAAACCTTTTCTTTAACCGTCTCTGGCTGGAAAACCGGTAGATTATGCTTCCGGGCGAATAATTTAACTGGTGGAGCCGATAATTCTTTATGCCTTCCTTTAAGGGCATCCGGTTTGGTAATTACGCAAAGAAGATTCTCATCCGATTCAAGCAAGAATTCTAAACAGGGAAGAGCAAATTGCGGTGTCCCCAGAAAAACAATTCGTAACTGCCCCCTTTTCATTCAATTCCAACCC
The DNA here is from genome assembly GCA_964506785.1 of uncultured bacterium. Taxonomy (GTDB): domain Bacteria; phylum CAZDME01; class JAYEMH01; order JAYEMH01; family JAYEMH01; genus CAZDME01. Next base: position 3,547 of record CAZDME010000027.1, read on the forward strand.
TTGATTTTACCCCGGATAACCTTTATCTGCCCGGTTCAGTCCAACCAGCCTATTTTTCTCAATTATTCAGTATTATAGCATATATATAGCGCTGTGCAAACAAAAAACCCGTTAGACTAAATTGCTAACAGGTGTGGATAACAAAGATAAAAGGAACGTTACTTTATTAATACTCTTTTAAAAATTTTTCTGCATAAAGAGGGGCTTTTAGAACCAATTCGATGTCCTCTTCTTTGAATAGAAATGGCTTAACTTGATTGGCTAAACGTTTTACTTCCCCTTCTGGCAATTTCCTGAAATATTCTAAAATAAGCTCCTTGGGCGAACCTTCTATTTTATTAGCGGCCAGCACACCCTTATTAAATGGAAACTGCCTTTTGAGCATAAACAAGGTATCATAAATATCTCTTCCTCTTTTCCTGTTAAAAAGGGCAGAGAGTTTCTCAGAAAGCAAATTCCCTTTGCCTAATAGAATAGAAGAAAAATTATACCCATATAGACTTAAAACATCAGATTCGATTTCAAGCTTCCATCGAGGTTTATAAACCTCGATTTTAATCATTAAATCCAACCCTCTTTTATCAGTAATCCCATATAACCTCATGAAATCTTCAAAATATAATTCAGCGACATAAAGATTGTTCTTTCTTTCAAATGAAACCTTTGGCACAAACCCTTCTTTCACTAATCCTTCCTCTATATGTTTTAAAATTTTTCCAAAATCTTTGAAATTTAAACCTGGCGTATCAAAATCTAAATCTTCCGAGAAACGCGGCATGTTATAAAAAAATCTCAAGGCTGTCCCACCCATAAAAAACATCGATTTGCCAAGATTTTGTTTATAGATACTGCTTAAAATTATTGTTTGGAGATACTCTCTCAAAATAGCCCTTTTTTTTAAAATAGGCAACCCATTATTTTCTGCCTCGGCTAATAAATGCTCTAAACTCAACATTTGACATATTCCTCACATTTCTTTAAGCACTCGTTTGTTTTTTTATTCAGGACTTCTGCGTAGTAAAAAGCTTTTTTCCAATTTAACCCCTTTAAAATCTTTTTATTAAGGCGTTCTTCAGCAAAATTTAGCCGAAGGCCTGAACGCAAACGGTAATACAAAAAATCAACCAGGGCTTTTTCTTTATCGGCCATAGATATTTTAAACCCTTCATATAACAGCAGGCTATATCCAATGAAAGCTTTCTTCTTACATGTCCTATAAAAAAAAGCACCATATTTATTTTTAAACGTACGTGTCGGCCGGCTGGTTACTGAAGTAACCCCGGCAGCAATCCCTGGGATAATACTGTAAATAGAAAGTGCTGTTTCTAAAGAAACATAAGATGGTTCATATAGTCTGTTAGCCACATATAAATCCGGAATTTTCAATTCCGGGCTGTGGCCAGTAAACTCATACAAATTTCTTCTTAGCCTTACGAAATATCCCTTAGAAAGCCACCTGGTAAAATTATTCTTTATTGTTTTTTCTCTTTCCTCAGGGAATAGGTTTTTAAGATCTCCCAAAGTAAAAAGATACATTTTGTGTCTTCTTAATGCCAAACTTAGCGAAACATAGTCCATTTCATTTAATCCTCATTTTTAGTGACTTTCTGAAATATAATATAGCTTATGAAAACCGCCCTGTCAAGAAAATTCTCAAAAAAAAGAAAAAGGGGTCAGGCCCCTTTTCCATAAAATTATCTAACGGGTTTTAAAAAACTCTCAATTAAAAATAATACTTTTTTTAATTAAAGCTTATCCATCACTTCCCGGTAAGAGTCAACTATTCCCTTAGCTTTTGCCCCTATTGGTTTCGAGTGAATAGTAAAGATATTTTTATTATCGTTCCCAAAAGCAGTCAATAAACCTTTTCCATCATTGGTTAAAACGCCTTTCCCTGCTAAAGCCTTCAAGGCTACCAATAAAGCTAAATCTCCCTGATAAACACTATCTTTCCCATCTCCAATATTACAAAGAATCAGGATACAATCCCCTAAATCATCCTTTTTGTAATTATTTGCCTGCTTTCGCGGAGCAAGGAGCGCTATCTGCTCTACCCCTAATTTTTTCTTTACCTCGGCAACTAATCTTCCTAAATTCCCCCCGGAGACAACCAAATCAAATTGGCCTTTTAAATCGACTATACCCTTGGTGGCTTGACGAATGGCTTGGTATAAATCATCTTCTTTTTCTTTGCTACCTATAGCCAAAACAATTTTTAAACCTTCTATCTTCTCTTTATCTAACTGCTCGACAAGCTTCATTATAGCCAGGGCGGCCCCGGGATTATCCAGGAGAAGCGTGTCTTTAATGATAATCGCCCGTTTATTTTTTAAATCCGTAAAATCATTAGCTTCTTTTTCATTCAACTCTATCATTTTTATATCAGGGAAACAATTAAAACAACTGGCCAAATATCTTCCCCGGACAAATTCCGCTTTTATTTCTTGCCCTTCAATGTCCTTTTCGGCCGCTAATCTGTCTCTCTTCTCTATTAATTCGCCTATCTTTTTATTTACCGCTTCATAATCTTCGCCAATCATCGAACTCTGCAAAGTGATTATTTCTTCATTTATATTTTCTATCTCTTTATTTCTGGCTAATCGCTCTGCCGTTTTTGCCGCTGAATCTCCCGCCATTATTAGAGTCCCCCCGCCTATCGGAGGCAAAATCCGCCTGGCTTCACCCCGGCCATATATTTTACGAATAACCGAAGGTAAATTGGATCTCCAAATCATACTTCCATTTGAATAAGGCACATATTCGTAATCATCTCCTATCCCTAAAAAACCAGAAAGTTCCGCTTCTATTTGGTTTTCTTCTTTTCCGGATTGAAAGCGCTCAAAAATTGGTGAAATCTTACTTTGCCTTACATAGATATTATTCGGATTGGCTTTCCCGAAAATCACCCCTCCATTTGTGCCGGGAAGGTAATCAAAATCCTCAAAGTTAACGGTTTTGCCATCTGTAAAATATTCTATCCCTAAATCCTCTCCTTTTACTTTCATATAAGGTGTCAGAAGAAAACCGGCTTCCGGATGATACGCTCCATCGTCAAGCTTGGCATATTCAATCCGCAGGGAAGGTTCAAGCCTACTTTCATAAATGATTGGCCTGCCGGGGAGACGCTCATAATATCTCCAGTCAACTAAAACAGTCTCTCCGTTTGGAAGAACCATCTTCTCCTCAGGCAATCTCTCTCCAGACTCCCCTTCATCGATAAAAGGTTCGTCAAAACACCCTTTATATTTTCCTTCGGATAGTCTTATTGATTTAATATAAGGCGCTTCTATTTTTCGAATCATCTCTCCATTAGTCCCAGGGATTTCTTCCCAGACCTTATCATTAACCCGGCTGGGAGAAGGTATAAATACCTTCACCTCTCCTCCAGGACCAGGGAATTTTCTTTCCACCGCTTTACCGAAATAAAAATACCGGCCGGTTGAATATTCTTCAGAATTCGAAAATTCACCAGTGTCATCTCCCTCGTCCGTAAGCCCGGCAAATTCTGCCCCTACGGTGCGACCCGCGGAATTCACCTTTTCTTTTCTTGCGATAGCTATTTCTTCCCTTAAATAATCCATTTCTTTGAAGGCCTCTTCCTTTCGATAAGTTGAATAATGCTCCGCATGCTTTCCTCTGACAACCTCATTATAACCAGAGAGCATTCCTTCAAGGGCGGCTATCTGGACATCAATTTTTTCCTCCCTGGTTAAAATTACCGGGTAGGCAACTTTCCCGGATGCTTCGGTTAAAATCTCTTTCTCCTTCTTGAGACGTTCTACTTCCTTTGTTAAGGCAGCTACCTTTTCAGCAATATCTTTTTTCAGCCAATCTGTCAGATCAGAAGACTTCTCTGATATTCTTTCTATAACCGATTTTTCAGCCTCCAGCCGGGTAATTTGAAGATTTATTTCCTCCATCGCTATTGGTTTTCCAACCATTTTAAGCCCAACTTTATCCACTCCGCCTAATAGAGGGGCAGGTTTACACCTTTCATCAATTTCCTCTCCTATAATAGAAGCCCATTGCTCTCTTATTATAGTATCTAAGTATTCTTCACTAAGTGAATCATCCATAGTAGGCATAATAGTAGGATGTATAAATACAATTTTCACACCGGGATACATTTCCCTTATTTGCGCTATTTGCTTTACCACAGGAATAAGACTAAGTAAATCCACTGAGATTTTCGCTTTAGCGGCACTTTTTTTTATCTCTTCGTTTCCTGGTTCTGGTAGTTTTCCCGCTACTTTGTCCACACCCGCTACAAATTTCTCTCTCATTTCTTTTGTATCTTCAGAAACCGCTAAATGAAATATTAATACATTTGAGGCGGTCTTGCTAATCTCTTCTTCTATAGAATCGATATCGAGTTCACCAGAATGGGAGAACAAATGGAGTTCTTCTAATAATTTATTATCCCCAAAGAGCGAAACTATATCTTTTGCTATTTTAGGTGGTGTCTCAGCCTGACGACAATCAACCACTAGAAAGCCATTTTTTGGCACCTTCGCCCTACCCTGCCAATCAGCTATCCCCCCGCCTTCAAAATGAAAATTTCCATCTTTTTTTACTCTTGATATAATAATACTGGGATTACCCTTCTCCTGAAGTCGGTTCCCTTCTATAATTTCGAACCTTTCTTTTATTTCTTCATAACCGATTTTCTCTTCATGTCCATCAGCATAAACAAGCGTTATCCCCTCTTTAAGTTGTTGTTCAAATTCCTCTAAAAGCTCTCTTTGAGCAAGTGCTCCCTGGCGCCTATTTATCACCGCAGCAAACCCTCTGGGATTTTCTGGATTTTCGTCAAATGCGGACCCTCTTAAATACCTTTCTCCCTCAGATACATTTCCCAAAGCCGGATAAGCCACGGCAGAAGAGGTAAAAACAAAAGTCTGGATAACTATCAAACTGATAACTTTAAACATCAAGCTTCTTTTAAAATTTTGTTTAGACATCTTTAATCTCCTATTTGCATATCGTCATTTCTAAACCGCAGATTATCGCTTATAGTTTTTTAAACCCACCACCTATAACCTATTACCTATTTTTTCACCTATTATCTACAACCTACTACCTGTTTTTTTCTCCTATTACCTACTACCTATGACCTATCACCTATTTCCTATTACCTACCACCTATCGCCTATTATTACTTATTCTTCTCCCAGCGGCCTTCTGTTTTTCAAAACAGAAATATAAAGGTCGTGGTTTGAAGCCTCGGTTATTTTGGGGGCAACCACCACATAAGAAAAATCCTTTTCCTTAAGCATCCGGGTAAGCTGCGGGGTATGAAATCCCCCGGCAATGAGAACCGCCATTGACTCCCCATCTTCTTCCATCTTGGCCAGACTATTTTCAATTAAGGCCGCATCTCTTTTGAGAGCCGCCTGATAATAGCTTTCCAGGGTGGAAAGATTATTATCAATCAGGGCGGCATCAATCGCCTCTTTCTTTAGTTTGTATTTTCCTGCTTTGTCGTTTAAAAAATTCATCCAGTCAGAAAGGCGAATTTTTGCTTTATTAATTTGGTAAATTTCGTATTCATCCGGGGTCATCTGTAGATTAATTAAATTGGTAAGCAGGCCGACATTTTCCGAGATTTCGGAAAGCTTTCTCTCATCATTATTTTTGAAAAGTTTCTTTTTTATCACTTCTTCCACTCCGCTTACTTCTTTTATCAGCTCGATTCCGTCAATCCGGTCGCTCAGCTCTAAATAAATAAGGTATTTATATAAATGCGGGTAGGATTTGAGGTTAATATGACTGTTTTGAGCCAATCTCTTTAAAAAAAGGTAATAATCTTGCGATTCAATCTTCTCCAGTTGAAACCTGGCACTTTGGGCGAGAAGCTTTTTTAGTTTCTTCTCCGGAAGCACTTCGGTAAGTCTGGTTACGAGGTTCTTGGCATCGGTAATAATCTCCTCATTCTTAATGTTTTTCTCAAAAGCGGCTGCCTTGATGAAGGCTTTAAAATTAGGAAAGGAACTAAGGTCGGCGCCAAGTTCCTTGGCTGAGTTCTCAAGATATTGGTAATAATCAGTGATGGAAAGTTTCTCTTCTTCGTAGGCATCTTTTTTCTCCTCTAAGGCAATTAAGTCTTTGTTATAAATATATTTCTTTAGATTATCGGCTAATCTTTGTATATATGAGCTTTCCTCAAGGGCCTTCTCCTGGAAAGAATCCACCTTCCAGAAAGTATCCAGATGGGCATTGTAGAGTTCATCTGTTTCTACCCCGTAAAGGCTGAATTCCAAATCAGAGATAATATCCAGATATTCCTCTCCGGCAATCTCGCCCTTTTTAAGATATTCCTCCGCCACCTCTTCCCTGAGTTCCTGAGTGCCGTAATCTCTGAGATATGACAGGCTGACATCGCCGCTTCCTCCTTCAACTAAAATTAGTTTCACGCCCCGGTTTCTGATAAGGTTCTTCAGCATCTCAGCCGCTTTCTTTTGGGCATCATAATGACAGTGGGCGTCTTGAATATGGATAATCAGCTTTTTTTGCTTACCTTGATAAGATTCCTGGATTTTACCCAGTTCCGGAGAAATTTTAATCTGGGAAGGATAATAGAATTTTTTGGCTGTTTTTTCCGCCAGGAGGGCTGATTTCGGCTTAACTTCTTTCTTCTCCGAAACAACCTCTCTCATCCATTGAGGTTTGGAGAAAATGCTTTTGGCCTTTGGGGTACCCAGAGCCGGCTGGATATTTATTGCCAGTATAAAAAGAAAGCTTAAAAGGCTCGAAAAAAGCTTAATTAAACTCTCTTTCCGACTGCTCTCTTTATAGCTACCCATTGGGTAGAAAAGCTTATGTCTCTTCATTGTTTCACCCCCATGTATAAAAAAACCGGATTACCTTTACTTTTAGCAGCCCGATTTCATAAAAAAATCGGGCTACCATCTTTTCGGTAACCCGGCTGTCCTTCGATTCCTCGCTTCGGCTTAACTCAACCGAAACATTCAGGACCCGTTGGTTTTGCGCCCCCCTTCATAAGAGGGTTGCCCTTTCGAAGACTTAAATTCAAAAGAAGTATAACACATAAAATCCCCTTTGTCAAATTTTCTGACTAGGGTATACCATTTTTATTTGCTTTTCAAAGAACTTTTATTCTTAAAGAAGTGCCCAACATGTTTTGCACTATCATTTTCTATATACCCCACCACTATTTTAAAGAGCTTGACTTATCTATCATAATAAAGTAAACTTTTGCCTGCAATGAAAATAAATACTAAACAAAAAATAACGGCGATAGTCCTTGGGTTAGTTTTTTGCATAGTACTATTAGAGGTTGGGATACAACTGACTGGGGTTGTCTTTTTATCCATCCAAGATTATAAAAACAGAAGAGCGGTGAAGCAAAAAGGCACCTATCGTATTTTATGTTTAGGTGATTCAATGACTGCTAATAAGTTCCCTAAGCCGCTTGAGAGGGTGTTAAATAAAGAGATGCCAGAAATAAAATTTTCAGTAATAGACAAAGGAATACCAGGAGCGGATTCAAACCGTATAATGTCAATCTTAAACGAATCGATAGATAGATACAATCCGGATATGATCATTGTAATGATGGGAAATTTCGAATGGGGAAAACTTTTGCCATATGGAGATATTAATGTTTCAAGAGCTACACCTTTAAAAAGTTACAAATTAGCGCAACTTCTATGGTCTAACATATTAGATAAAAATAAAAGAAGAAAAAAATTGAATATAGAGAACGGAGGACCAGTTAACAGCAAAAAATTATTGCAAACTAGCAATCTAAAAAAATCTACAAATGCAGAAATTCAATCTAAAAACTTGACACGACCAAACTTCAATAATGCAAAAAAATATATTGGCTTAAAAAAGAATTCGAAACGTAAATTCCTTGATTTAGAACGAGAAAAAAATTGCAAAGGTAAATATTTTTTCGTAGAGGATATAGGTGCAGATCCAAAAGGTACGTTAAGATTGAATCATCTGTCTGGACTGAGTTTAAATAAAGCTGAAGAAATGTTTAAAAAAGCTATTAAAATAGATCCTCAAAATATCACAACCCGTTTTTCATTAGGACAGTTTTATTGGAGAATGGGAAAAATTAACAAAGTCGAAGAAATGTTTGGGAAAGCTCTAAAAGAATGTGATACACAGATTGAAACTTATTTAAAATTGGACCATTCTGATACAAAACAGAAGCAGGTTTATATACCCAGAAGAATAGTAGGCAGGATCGTGGACAGATTTTTTATATCTGGTATGCTCGGACGAGTATATAATGACCAGGAAAAATATCATGAAGCCGAAAAAATATTAGAAGAAGCTATATTAAAAACTCCAATAAACGGTAGAGTACAGATTGATAGAGAAAACAATTATAAATATCCAATAAAAAATGGTAAAACCAAAGAAATGCTAAAGAAAATCATAGAAGAAGAACCAAGATGCTTTTGGGTTTATATTGAATTGGCACGATCTTATAAATGCCAGCACAAATATGATATGGCTGAAAAATCCCTTAAGAGAGCTATCAATTTACATTCAGGAAACCATATGTTATATGGACAAATTGCTCTTCTTTACGCAGAACAGGGGGAAAACAGACTGTCAGAAAAATACTTTAGAAAAGCAGAGAAATTAAGATTAGAACTATGCAATCCCAGAACAATCCGTAACTATCAGAGATTAAAGCGAATTGTAACTCAAAAAGGAATAAAACTAGTATGCATGCAGTATCCTACGCGCAACGTAAATTCATTAAAGAAAATGTTAGAGCCACATGGAAACATTATTTTTGTGGACAATGAGAAAATCTTTAAAGAAGCAATAAAACAAGAGGGAATAGATGAATATTTTATAGATATGTGCGGAGGAGACTACGGACATTACACTCCTAAAGGTAATAAGCTCTTGGCTGAAAATATTGCCAATACTATATTAAAAGAAGTCTTTAACAAATAGTGGGTTTGGTGGAGATGAGGGGAGTTGAACCCCTGACCTCTTCCGTGCGAGGGAAGCGCTCTCCCAACTGAGCTACATCCCCAAATCCTTTAGCTCTAAATTTTGAGGGATAATATAATGATTCTCCACTAAAACAGCATCAATTACCCGTTTGATTTTAAAGTTGCGGATAGACTTCCGTAAATGACAGAAAGCAATAAATCCCTCACTATCTAAAGCGTAAATGTCAACCTGCCTCCTCCGCCGCTGGGTGCTATCACTAGACCAAGGGGCAAAATAATCTATATCAACAGTTAACTTCTTAGTAAAGGCCTCATTTAAAGTGCCAATAATTTGTTTATCTCGCCCCCAGCGAATGGGAATTAAACCCTGGCGATACAAAACGAATCCATTGTTTTTACCATATTCGTAAAGGTCGCGGGTAATTAAGACATCGTCCCCACAGTAACTTTTTAATTTATCAAATTCGCCATTTCTAAAATAACGAACGGCATCTAATCCGTCGCCACTTTTCCCTCGACCTAAACTATACTTAGCGAGCTCATCAAGCTTCAAGCGGTGTCCTAAAATAATCTCTATTTCTTCTAAAATATCCAATGTAGGAAAATTATCCAAAACTTTGCCTCGATATGGCTCAAGAACTACATAATCAAACCTCTTTAGATTAAAACCAATAATTAAATCCGCTGCTTCCATTAATGAAAAAAGTTCGTGGAGCCTGTCTTCAGTGAAGAATAATAATCTCTCCTGTAAGTAAGAATAAACCCCGACTAGAGAAACCTTTAAGGCCCGGAAGTTCCTCCCCCCTACTTCGGAAAAGGTATGTTGCGTCTCTAAATCTAAAACTAATTTGTCTTTCTCTTTATGTTTTTTGTTTTTCATTTCTTAACTCCAGCCGCAGGCTGGTGGTGGGGACGACAGGATTCGAACCTGCATGTCTTGCGACACTAGCCCCTCAAGCTAGCGTGTCTGCCAATTCCACCACGTCCCCATAACTAACTCAAAATATAAAACTACAAATTCAAAATTAAAATTTTTCGTCTTTTATAATCAATATAACCGAACTAAAAGCTTTTGTCAACGCAATAGCAGTTAATTAATGCCTATTTCCCATTAACTAAATGGCAGGAAACCCAATGGCCATCTCTTTTCTCCTCAAAGGACGGTATAACCTTTGAACATAAAGGAATAGCTTTGAAACAACGCGGATGAAAAGGACAACCAGAAAACGATTCAATAGAATGTGAAACCTCACCTTTTAAAACGATTCTCTTCTTCTTTACAGTAGGATCAGCCACTGGAGTAGCCGAGATTAAAGCTTGAGTGTAAGGATGTAAAGGCTCTTGAAAAAGAGAATCGCTGGAAGCAATTTCTACAATTTTACCTAAATACATTACCGCTACTCTCTTACAAAATAACCTAACAATCTCTAAGTTGTGAGCAATAAAAAGAAAAGCTAAATTATATTCTTCCTGTAAATCTTTCATGAGATTGAAAATCTGAGCCTGAATCGAAACATCTAATGAAGAAACTGGCTCATCAGCAATGATTAATCTTGGCCTAAGAGCTAAAGCCCGGGCAATGCCAATTCGCTGCCTTTCGCCACCACTAAATTGGTGGGGATAACGGCCAATAAAAGATGAGTTGAGCCCTACTTTCTGAAGAAGTTCACCTACTGCCTTTCTTTTCTCCTGACGGGTTCTAACTCTTTTATGAAAAATTAATGATTCTCCAACTATTTCTTCAATAGTCAAACGGGGATTTAAAGAACTAAAAGGATCTTGAAAAATAATTTGAATTTCTTCTGCTAAATTTAAATTCGTAGTTTTTTTGAAAATATCTTCATTCTCTAAAAATACCGCGCCACTGGTGGGTTCGAGCAACTTTAGAATTAATCTTCCTATTGTTGTCTTTCCACAGCCACTTTCACCAACTAAACCCAGGGCCTCTTTAAAACCAATAGAAAAACTTACCCCATCTACCGCTTTGAGCATAGCTTTGGTCTTTCGCCAGAAACCTCTCTCTATAGGAAAATATTTCCTCAGGTTTTTTGCCTCAAGTAAATTCTTCATCTTTTGTTTCGCCAGTTAGAATAACTTTCTTTAATAGAAATATTGGGATTCCAACAACTTACCCAATGGTCTTTATCACTTTTTTCCATTTTAGGAAATTCTCTACGGCAAATATCAAGAGTCTTTTTGCATCGAGGATGAAAATAACAGCCTGAAGGAAGATCTGCTAAATGGGGAACTTCTCCAGGAATGGATTTAAAACTCTTAATATTCTCTTTAGGTAAAACATCTAATAAAGCCTTAGTGTAGGGATGTAATGGTTGCCGAAATAACTCTTCAGTTTTAGCAATTTCAACTATCCTTCCAGCATACATAACCGCTACCCTATCAGCCATTTCTGCAATAATACCAAAATCATGTGTAATAAAAAGTACAGACATGTTCATTCTCTTTTTTAAATCTATTAGCAAATCTAAAATTTGAGCTTGAATAGTTACATCAAGAGCTGTCGTTGGCTCATCAGCAATTAAAATATCTGGCTTGGAAGAGATTGCCATAGCTAACATCACCCGCTGGCGCATACCACCACTAAGCTGATGAGGATAATCGTTAAATCTTTCTTCCGGAAAAGAAATACCAACTAGATTGAGTAAATGTAAAACTTCCTTTTTTGCCGCTGGCTTTGTCTTCTTCTGATGAGTCATAATTGATTCCTGTATTTGATCTCCAATTTTCCAAACAGGATTAAGTGAAGTGGCCGGTTCTTGAAAAACTATGGAAATCCTCTTGCCGCGGATTTGGCGTAACTCTTTCTCTTCTAAATCTAATAAATTCTTTCCATCAAAAAAAATCTTCCCACAAGTAATCCTTCCAGGTGGTGTAGGAATAAGCCTCATAATGCTTAGTGCCGTCATACTCTTCCCACAGCCGCTTTCACCAACTAATCCCAGTGTCTCTCCCTGACGAATCTCTAAATTAACTTTATCAACAGCTTTGAGGAGACCATCTTCAGTATATAAATAAGTAGATAAATTTTCTATCTTAAGCATAATTTACTCTTTAACGTAGCCTTGGATCTAAAATATCCCTTAATCCCTCACCAAGTAAATTGTAGGCTAAAACAGTTATAAGAATAGCTAATCCGGGAAAAACCGTCAGCCACCAGGCAATCTCAATAGTAGCTTTACCATCGGTAAGCATATTTCCCCAACTGGCTACTGGAGGTTGTACTCCCATGCCTAAAAAACTTAAAGCTGACTCAGTAAGAATTGCCCCGGCAACACCTAACGTTGCGGCAATAAAAATAGGAGCCATAGCGTTAGGTAAAAGATGATGAAATATAATTCTTCTTCTATAAATACCTAAAGCTCTGGCTGCTTCGGTAAAATCCCGCTCTTTAAGGGATAAAAATTCGGCTCGAACTAACCTGGCTATGCCTGTCCAACCAGTTAAACCAATAACTACCATTATATTGATTAAATTTGGCCCTAGAAACGCAATAATAGCAAGAATTAGAAAAAAAGTAGGAATGGTCATAAATATTTCAACAATACGCATTAGCACAAAGTCTAACTTTCCACCATAAAAACCAGCTAGCGATCCAATAATCACTCCAATAAATATGGAAATAAAAACAGCTACAAAACCAACGCTTAAAGAAATCCTCGTACCCCAGATAAGTCGGCTAAAAACATCTCTACCGCGATCATCCGTTCCTAAAAGATGCCCAGCAGAAGGAGGGTGTAAAATTCTGTCAGAATCATATTGGGCTGGATTATAAGGAGCAAGTATCGGAGCCAAAATAGATACGAAAAATAAAACGAGAATTACTATTGCCCCGCTTAATGCAATCTTATTTTTCTTTAAGCGAACCCATAAGATTTGTAGATTTGTTCTGTCCATTTTACTTTAATTTGCTCTATTTATACCGAATGCGCGGATCTGCCCAGGCATAGGCTAAATCAGAAAGTAAAATACCCAACTGGGTAAGAAGAGCTCCGACAAAAACCAGACCCATGACCACCGGATAATCCCGGGCCATAACTGATTCCCAAAAAAGAAGGCCCATCCCCGGGATAGCAAAAATCGTCTCAAAAATTACCGCCCCTCCAACTAAAGCTGGAATACTCAAACCAAGTATGGTAATGATGGGAAGCATGGCATTTTTAAAGGCGTGCTTAAAAATAACTCGCCCTAAACTTACCCCTTTAGCTTTGGCAGTGCGGATATAATCCTGCCGGATTACCTCTAACATATTACTTCTTGAATAACGCGAAAGTCCAGCCAATCCAGTAAAAGCAGAAACAAATACTGGTAATAACAAATGTCTGCCTAAATCAACTATCTTTCCAAAAAAATCTAATTCAGAAAAGTTTAAAGAAGTAAGCCCAGCAATTGGTAACCACCCTAATTTTACCCCAAAAAACATCATTAAAATTAAAGCCAACCAAAAGCTCGGAGTGGCAAAGCCAATAAAAACAAAGATAGTAGTTGTTTTATCAAAAAAAGAATTTTGACGCATGGCTGAAATTAAACCTAAAGGAATAGCAGTAATTAGAATTAAAATCAAAGAAAGTATATTTATGCTTAAAGTAATTGGCAAACGTTTTAAAATTTTTTGGGAAACTTTCATATCATCAATAAAAGAGCGGCCAAAATCTAAAGTTGCTAGCCTTCTTAACCATTGCCAATACTGGAAAATCATCGGTTTATCTAAATCATACAAGTTTTTAAGCCGTGCCCGAGCTTGGTAAGATATTTTTGGATTCATATCTGCCCCTAAAGGGGAAGGTTCACCTGGCGCAAGGTGAATAATTAGGAAAGAAAGTAAAGAAATACCAACAAGAAGCGGTAAAATAAACGAAAGGCGTTTTAAAAAATAAAATAACATTTTAAGGCACTATTTCAATCTTATATTTTTGCTCTTTCTCTGGTACATACCATTTAGTGAAATTATATCCAATGCCTAAAGGAGCTGCTTTGATACCCCGAAAGCGTCTGTGAATTATCGGAAGAGAATCAGGAACATAAAGAAAAAGATAGGGTAAATCTTCGGAAATTTTTAGATGTATGCTTTGATAAATCTTTTGGCGCTCCTCTTGATCAAAAGTTCTCCGCCCACGAATGAGTAACCGGTCAACTTCAGGATTTTTATAAGATACAAAATTAAATTCGCCTTCACGGATTTTACTGGAGTGGAATATGTCATATAAATCCGGATCGCGGGATAAACTCCACCCCAAAATCAAAGCTTCAAAGCGTTTCTTATCAACAAATTCATGTAAAAATGTCTGCCATTCAAGCATTCTAATTTCAACCTTAATCCCAATTTTACTTAAATCGTGCTGAATCATCTCAGCACATTTCTTTCTTTGGATATTCCCTTGGTTCGTGATTAAAGTGAACTTAAAAACCTGGCCGTTTTTATCAAGATATCCATCTCCATTAGAATCATACCATCCGCAAATTTTTAATAGCTTTTTTGCCTTATCTGGATTATAACTGTACCTCTTTACTTCGGGATTGTATGCCCAAGAAGTCGGAGGGTACGGACCAGTAGCTACTTCACCTAACCCAAGCAATATTCCCTTAATAATATTTTCTTTATCGATCGCATAAGCAAAAGCTTCTCTTATCCTTTTATCCTTAAATCTATCATCCAATAAATTAAAGCCTAAATAGGTAAAAGCAAAACTGGGATAACGGTATCTTTGAAAATTATTTTTAAAATAAGGCGTTTCTGTCTGAAGAGAAT
>CAZDME010000028.1:0-17510 GCA_964506785.1 uncultured bacterium
ATAGAAGCTGTTTATTTCTTAAAGCCCCTATTCTAAACTCTCCGGTAGACCCCGGTAGAAATAGATTACCTTTAGACCGCCGGAAATCATATTTATAATCTGATAGGGCTCTTTAGTTCTTTGCTTATTATGTAATTTCTGTGTTTGCTTTTCTAACGGGGTGAAAATAGCCGGCATTAATTTTGATATATTCCGGGGAGAGATCGGTAGTTAAGATTTTTTTCTCTCCTTTACCTATTCCCAGGTTAACCAGAATGCTTATTTTCCTGTTTTTAAGAAGGCGGTAAATCCTGGCCGGTGAAAAATCAAAGGCTTTGCCTTTTTTTACTACCGGCCGGTCTCCATAATAAATATCGATTTTTTCTTCCTTCAATTTTATAACAGAGGATCCCAGGGCAGCCATAATCCTTCCCCAGTTAGGATCGGCACCAAAAAACGAAGTTTTGACCAGATTGGACCGGGCAATTGCCCGGGCAGCTTTTTCTGCTTCCCGCCCGTTAGATGCACCCTTGACCATAATCTCAATAAATTTAGTTGCCCCTTCACCGTCTTCGACGATCTTTCCGGCTAAAAATTGCGCCACCAGATTCAGCCCTTCTTTGAACTTTAGAAAGTCTTTATTTTCCTTCTCTATTTTCTTATTATGCGCCAAGCCATTAGCTAAAATAATTACCATATCATTGGTACTTTGGTCGCCGTCTATGGTGATAGCATTAAAGGAATTATCCACCGCCTCTCGCAAAGCCTTCCTGAGCAATTTTTTACTGATGTTGGCGTCGGTAGTAAGGAAACAAAGCATGGTAGCCATATTAGGACAAATCATCCCCGCCCCTTTAGCTACCCCGCCAATTTTTATCCGCCGTCCGGCGATTGTTGTCTGCCAGGCAGATTCTTTTAAAAAACTGTCGGTCGTCATTATCGCCTCAGCGACAGACTGATGATTTTCTTTTGACAATCTATGCATAAGGCTGCTAATTCCGATTTTAAGGCGCTCCATCGGAAGATTTTTCCCGATAATCCCGGTTGAAGAGACTAAAATTTCTTCAGCCTTTATACCTAAAGCCAGAGCGGTAAAGCGCGCCGTCTCTTTGGCATCCTCTAATCCTTTTTTTCCGGTGCAGGCATTGGCGTTTCCGGCATTGACGATAATCGCTTTAAATTTTCCTTTTTTTATTTTTTTCCGATCTAATTTAACCGGGGCGGCAACAATTTTGTTAACGGTAAAAACTCCGGCCGCCTGAGATGGCACCTCAGAGAAGATAAGAGCTAAATCTAATTTGGCCTTTTTAATTCCGCAATGAGCAGCCGCGCCTTTAAAACCTGATGGAGCGGTTATTCCACCTTTAACAAATGGCATTTTAATCCCTCCACCTAAATCAATCCTTCGTCTTCAGAGAAACCACAACAAATATTCATATTTTGCACCGCCTGTCCGGCGGCTCCCTTACCTAAATTATCAATAGCCGAGATGGCAATGGCCACCTTCCCTTTAGCATACAGGCCAAGGCGGCAAAAATTCCCCATCCGGACAGACTTTGTCTCCGGGAAATGGCCTAAGTCTAAAACCTGAACAAAAGGTTCGTCTTTATATGAATCTTTAAAAATCTGCCAGAGTTCTTTTTCTTTTAATTCGTCCTTAAGCTGGAGATAAATGCTGGAGAGAATCCCCCTCTGGATGGGAATTAGATGAGGTACAAAAGTCAGCTTAAGCTCAGACCCGCTGGCCTCAGCTAAAATCTGTTCCATTTCCACCTGATGCTGGTGCTGGCCAACTTTATAAGCTTTTACATTTTCTTTTGCCGCCGAGGCAAGAGAATTGAGGACAACATTGCGCCCGGCTCCGGTGACTCCGGTTTTAGCGTCAATAAAAATAGGGGCTGATTTATCCAAGAGCTTCTTCTTGGCTAAGGGAAGGATACCAAGAATTACCGAAGTAGGAAAACAACCGGGGTTAGCAATTAATTTGGCTTTCTTTATCTTCTCCCGGTACATTTCCGGGAGGCCGTAAACCGCCTCGGCCAAAAATTCAGCCGCCTGGTGGCTAAACTTATAATGCCGGGGGTATAAAGAAGCGTCTTTCAAGCGGAAATCAGCGCTCAAATCAATAACAGTTTTCCCTTTTTTCAAAAGCGGCGGAGCTAACTGCATGGCCGCCCCGTGAGGAACAGCTAAAAAAACCAAATCGGCATTTTGGGCAACTTCATCTAAATCGGGTTCTTTACAAATCAGCTCTATCTTTCCCTTAAGCTCTGGGAAAAGTTCACTTATGAAAGCCGGTTTATCAATTTTAGCCGAGAGGGAGGTTATTTTCACCCCGGGATGAACGACTAAAATCTTAACCAGCTCTTCTCCGGTATATCCGGTGGCGCCGACTATAGCTACCTTAATCATTTCCTTCCCTTTTAGATTTCGTTATCATGGAGCTATATTATACCTACTAAATAGATATCTGTCAATAAAAGTTAAAGCCCTCCTCCACCCCTTCCAATCAACCAATAAAAAAATCACACTTACGAAGTGTGATAAATTGTGTGATTTGGGAAGCAGGACTAAAAATCAAGCAAGCACTTTCCTTAAAAATTTCCCGGTATAGGATTTTTTAGCTCTGGCTATTTCCTCCGGAGTGCCGCCAGCTATCACCCGGCCGCCTAAATCGCCCCCTTCAGGGCCCAAATCAATTATGTAATCGGCTGATTTAATTACCTCTAAATTATGTTCGACAACCAAAATGGTATTACCTACTTCAACCAGACGGTTTAAAACATTCAGCAATTTTTCTATATCAGCGAAGTGAAGGCCGGTAGTCGGCTCATCCAAGAGGTAAAGTGTTTTCCCGCTTTTTCTGCTTATGCCGCTAAAGACATAACCGCCGTATTTACTTAATTCGGCGGCTAATTTTATCCGCTGGGCCTCTCCGCCGGAAAGCGTCGTTGCCGACTGGCCTAATTTTATATAACCCAGGCCGACATCATTTAGAGTCTGCAGTTTTACTTTTATCCGGGGAATAGCCTCAAAGAATTCTAAAGCCCCCTTAACGGACATATCCAATACCTCGGCAATATTCTTACCTTTGTAGCGCACCTCCAGGGTTTCCCGGTTGAAACGGAGCCCTTTGCAAACATCACAGGAAACATAAATATCGGGGAGAAAATGCATTTCTATCTTGATTATTCCGTCTCCCTGGCAGGCTTCACAGCGTCCCCCTTTGACGTTAAAACTGAACCGGCCCGGTTTATAACCCCGCATCCGGGCTTCAGGTACTTTGGAGAATAGTTCCCGAATAGGCCCGAAGGCACCGGTATATGTCGCCGGGTTAGAACGCGGCGTGCGGCCAATCGGGGATTGGTCAATAACCACCACCGCCTCGATATTTTTTGTTCCTAAAATATCCTTGTGTTTTCCCGCTTTAATCTTGGAATGATAAAATTTTTGGGCCAGGGCTTTATAAAGAATTTCATCAACCAGAGTGCTTTTCCCGGAACCGGAAACACCGGTTACGCAAACAAACAAACCCAGAGGAATCTTTACGTTTATATTTTTTAAATTATTCTCCTGAGCCTGGCGAATCTCCAGAAATTTTTTGCCCGGTATTCTCCTTTTTTCTGGAATAGGAATTTTAAATTTCTTATTCAGATATTTACCGGTCAGCGAACGAGAGTTCCGCAAGACATCGTCAATCTCTCCCTGGACAATAACCTCGCCTCCTAATGTACCGGCCCCCGGTCCTAAATCAATAATATAATCGGCGGCTCTGATAGTCGCCTCGTCATGCTCGACAACCAAAAGGGTATTGCCCAAATCACGCAATTGTTTTAAGGTGTTAAGCAGGCGGAAGTTATCCCGCTGATGAAGGCCGATACTGGGCTCATCGAGAATATAGACAACGCCAACCAAACGAGAGCCAATTTGTGTCGCCAGTCGTATTCGCTGCGATTCCCCTCCGGAGAGAGTACCCGATTTGCGGTCTAAAGTCAGATAATCCAATCCGACATTAAACATAAAATTCAATCTCTCTTTTATTTCCTTAATTACCTCGCGGGCAATTTGAAAATCCCGCCGGCTTAGCCTGAGCTCCGAGAAAAACCGATGGGCCTCTTTTACCGACATCCGAACCAAATTATCGATATTTCTTCCGCTAATGGTAACCGCCAGGCTCTCTTTGCGTAGTCGGGCTCCTTTACAAAGGGGGCAGGGAAGTTCACTCATAAACTTTAAAATCTCCGTTTTGATATATTCGCTTTCTGTCTCTTTAAACCTTCTTTCCAGATTGGGAATAACCCCTTCAAAATCACTTTCGTAGTAATAGGGACGCCCTCTCTTCCAGTGGCGAAAAGCCATTTCTTCCCCGCCGGAACCGTAAAGAATTATTTTCTGAATTCTCTTAGGAAATTTTTCAAAAGGCTCATCCATGCTGAAGCGATAATGACTGGCTAATGCCCTGAGAATACGGCGGTAATAAAGAATCAAATTCCTTCCTCCCCGACGCCAGCCTTCTATGGCGCCTTCGGCCAAACTTTTCTTCTTATCCCGAATGACTAAATCCGGGTCTACCTCTAAACGCGTCCCCAACCCACCGCAGCGCGAACAGGCTCCATAAGGGCTGTTAAAGGAAAAGAGGCGGGGGGAAAGCTCTTCAAAGCTGATGCCGCATTTGGCACAGGCAAAATGTTCACTGAAAAGATACTCGTCAACCTTTCCTTTAATTTTGACATTGACAATAACGATGCCTCCCCCAAGTCTTAAAGCCATCTCTAAAGATTCAGAAAGGCGGCCTTTAACTTTACTGCTTTTAACGATTCTATCGACGAGAATTTCGATATTATGTTTCCTGTTTTTATCTAATTCGGGAAAGGTTTCATCTATCTCTATGATTTTGCCATCAAGGCGCATCCGGATAAAACCTTCACGGCGGGCGCTGGCAAAGATTTGTCGATACTCTCCTTTTCTACCCCGAACCAGCGGGGCAAAAATGCTAATTTGAGATTTTTCCGGAAAGGTTAACAACCGGTCAACTATCTCTTGAACCGTCTGGGGGGTGACCGGCCGGCCGCAGCGATAACAATGAGGTTTGCCAATCCGGGCAAAGAGAAGGCGCAGGTAATCATAGATTTCCGTAACCGTGCCTACCGTCGAACGAGGATTGGCGCCGGCCTTGCGCTGTTCAATAGAAATTGCCGGTGAAAGGCCTTCGATGGATTCAACCTCCGGTTTTTTCATCTGCTCCAAGAACTGGCGGGCATAAGCGGAGAGACTCTCGACGTAACGGCGCTGCCCTTCGGCATAAATGGTATCAAAAGCCAGGGATGATTTCCCCGAACCGCTCAAGCCGGTAATCACCGTCAATTTATTCCGCGGTATCTGAACGGTGATACCTTTTAAATTATGCTCTCTTGCTCCTTTGACAATTATCTCTTCTGTAGACATGGTTTGCCTAACTGGTTAATGCTTCATCCTGCCTAAAAAAAATACCGGGTGACTCCACCCAGATTATTAGTTTTTTTCCTGCACCTTTTTCTTGCACCTACGAGGTGCAAGTTTTTAGGATTTACCTCTGGCATTTGGGGCAGTAGTTCGTTCCCCGGCCGCCTAACTTTATCGATTCAAGCCTGCTTCCGCATTTAGGACAATTTTTTTTATCCCGTCCATAAATCAAGAGTTTATCTTCGTAGTCCCCTTCTTCTCCGTCGGTAGTTACATAATTATCCACGGAACTACCTTTATATCTTATTGCCTCTTTCAAAATGCCTTTGAGCGCTTCTAATAATTTTTTGATTTCTGAATCTTTTAATCTCTTAGCCGGCCTCAAAGGGCTGATCCCGGCCCGAAATAGGGCCTCAGCCGCATAGATATTGCCAATACCGGCAATTAGACTCTGGTTCATCAAAAGCTGTTTAATTTTGGTAGGGCGTTTATCTAAAATTTCTTTGAATTTTTCCAGGTTAAAAGATGAATCCAAGGGGTCAAACCCCAACTCGTTATAGGTAGAAAACTTCTCCATTCTATCCACCAGATTCATCGTGCCAAAACGGCGTAAATCTATAAAACGTAAATCTTTCCCGGAGGCAAATCGAAAAATAATATGGGCATGTTTTTCTATCGGGCCATTTTCTTTCTCAACGATAAGCTGTCCGGTAAGTTTCAAATGAATAAAAAGAAAGTTCTCACCCTCTATTTCTAAAATTATATATTTCCCCCGGCGCTTTACGCCTTTGATTTTTTTGTTAGTTAATCTTTTTTTTAATTCAGCAGGCGCCGGTCTTTTTATCGGCTTGGGAAGATTGATTATTACTTCCTTTATAATCTGGCCAACTATCTTTTTCTCAAGCTCTCTTTTTATCGTTTCTACCTCTGGTAATTCTGGCATAATCACTCCTGTTTCAAACCGGCTAAAATCTTTTTCATTTTGTTTAGACAATCAGGAATATCTTTGGCTTTAATGACCCCTTCGATATCCCAGGTTTCCAATCCGATAACTGGGATTTGAAAATGGAGCGCATAGCTTATTTCAGAAAGGGTGCCGTATCTTCCGTCAATAGCAACAATTAAATCAGAATTGCGGACAACTAAAATGTTCCTGGCGAGGCCCAGACCGGTAACCACCGGAATATCCACATATTTATTTGCTTCTTCTTTATCAATACCGGGTAGAATCCCCAAGGTTTTTCCCCCGGCTTTTTTCGCCCCGCGGCAGGCCGCCTCCATCACCCCGGAAAGGCCTCCGGAAACTAAAACCATTCCCAGCCTGGCAATTTCACTGCCAATTTGCTCAGCCATTTTAAGGTGACTGGCTGAAGCCAGATGTCCCCCGATAACACCGATAGTTTTCATTTTAACCTCTGCTATGAGACGTCAGCCCAGAACTACGGGCTAATCTAGGTTCCTATCTTTATCTTCTCAATAATATTTTTCAAGGCGGCAATAGCCGAAAGCGGAGCAATAAAACTCGTTTTGGGATTATCCGGGGAGGGAAGATTATCAGTGCGGCTTAGCATTTGGCCAAATTTTCCTTTAACGGCAATCTCGTGGCTGTTGGTTTTAAATTCGGGGCTGGTAATAATACGTACCCGGGTTTTCTCCGGACCAATACCGGCAAAACTTAAAGTGGCGGCAACATTAATATTCTTGGGAAAAGCCTTGACCGCCTCCAAGGCTGTCCCTTCAAAAATGACCATTTCTTTATCGATTTTTTTTAAATCAATTTTTTTCTCATAAATGTATGGGGCGCCCGCCAAAGAAGCCGGAGATTTTCTGGTGGTCAAAGTTACGGAATCTATCCCGGCTTGAGAGGCTGCTTTTACCCCATCAATACCGGCAATTGCCCCGGAAGGCAGAAAAAGCCTGCCTTGACTTTTCCTGGCTATCTCAATTATTTCCGGACTGATTAATAACCCGCCTGTACTCATCAAAAAAAGGTCTTTGTTTTTTTTAAAAACCAAGCGACCGATTTCCTTGACTGCTTTAACTGAAGCAGACTCAACCACCAAATCGGATAAATCAATCAAGTCCTCTAAAGAGAGAACCTTCGGCTTTCTTTTTAAGCGGCTAACTAAGTTCTGGCTTTTTGCTTCATCTAAATCGTAAACAGCGGCCAGAAAAGCTTTAATCTTTCCTTCATCGATCGCTTGAGCGATTAAACCGCCAATAGTGCCGCAGCCAACTAAACCAATCTTAATCATCTCAACTTATCTCCAGCATCCGCTGAATCGCCCGATAAGCAGGCTGGCGGATTGACTTTTCCACTGTAATTTTATATTTGCTTTCTTCCAAGGCTTCAATTATTTTCTCCAGAGTTATCAATTTCATGTTGGGGCAAATAAGGCTGGAAGAACCCAAATAGAATTTCTTGTCCGGGTTTTCTTTTCTTAAGCGATAGAGCATACCCTGTTCGGTCCCGATAATTAATTCCTTAACTTTAGTCTCCCGGGCATATTTAAACATTCCCGCCGTACTGCAGACATAATCGGCTAAAGCCAGAACTTCAGGGACGCATTCGGGATGGGCAATAAATTCTGCCCGGGGGTGTTCCCCTTTTACCTTGAGAATTTCTTTGGCTTTTACCAAGGCATGAGTTGGACAAAAACCTTTCAAAAGAATCACCTTCTTGGTTGTATAGGCCGAAACATAATGGCCTAAATTCTTATCCGGGATAAAAATGATTTCTCTATGAGGCAGGGCATTAACCACTTTAATTGCATTGGAAGAAGTACAGCAAATATCGCTTTCCGCCTTTATCTCTGCCGGTGAATTTACATAGGAAACTACCCCGGCCTGAGGATACTTCTTCTTTAAAACTTGAAGTTTATCCACGTTAATCATCCGGGCCAAGGCGCAATCAGCCTCTAATACCGGGAGAAGAACCGTCTTTTCAGGAGAAAGAATAGCGGCAGTTTCAGCCATAAATCTTACCCCGCAAAAAACAATAGTCTCTGCTTCAGTTTTAGATGCCTTACGGCTTAACTCCAGAGAGTCACCGGTGATATCAGCAATCTCCTGGATAATATCCGGCTGGTAATTATGGGCGATAATTACCGCTTTTTTCTCTCTTTTGAGCTTTTTAATACGCTGGATTTTCAAAAGGTTTTCTTGACTAATCATTTTGTTTCTTTTGTTTTATTTTTCTCATCGACAAAGATTAATTTGGGGCTAAATCCAGGGATATCCTTATCTTCAAGAAGACAATAGGAAATAATTATTAACCGGTCGCCGACGACCCCGGCACGGGCAGCCGCCCCATTTAAACAGATAACCCTCGAGTCTTCTTTACCCGGACAAACATAGGTTTCTAGACGCTTCCCATTATTGAGGTTCAAAACCTGAACCCTTTCGTAGGGAAGCATATTAGCCGCGTTCATCAAGGCCTGATCAATAGTGATACTGCCGTTATATTCCAAGTTAGCCTCGGTAACTGTTGCCCCATGAATCTTTGACTTACACATTATCCTCTGCATTAATTCTCACCTCGCGCCTTTAGATTATCAATCAATCTGGCTTTACCAATCCAAACAGCCAGGGTGATTAATACCTCTTTTTTTATTTTTTTAACCGGCGCTAAACTTTCCGGGTCAACTATTTCAATATAATCAATTTTAGCTAAGGGCTCCTTTTTTATTAAATACCGTATTTTCCGAATTATCGTATCGGTGCTTTTCTCGCCGCTTTTAATTAAGGAGCTTGCTTCCTTTAAAGAGCTATAAAGAATAAGGGCGGCTTTTCTTTCCCTGCTGTTTAAATAAGAATTTCTTGAGCT
Organism: uncultured bacterium; assembly: GCA_964506785.1. GTDB lineage: Bacteria > CAZDME01 > JAYEMH01 > JAYEMH01 > JAYEMH01 > CAZDME01. The sequence goes on from CAZDME010000028.1 coordinate 9,248, forward strand.
TATGGCTAAACCGTCCTCTTCCCGGACGATAGGGAGGATGTCTATTTTTATATCCGTATTTAAGTCTCTCACCATTTTTTTTATAATCTGCGCCTGCTGGGCATCTTTTTGTCCGAACAGGGCAATGTCCGGTTGGACGATATTAAAGAGTTTCATCACCACTGTAGCTACCCCTTGAAAATGTCCGGTCCGGGAACGCCCGCAAAGCCCATCCGACATTTTTCTCACCCTGACCCAGCTAAGCTGTTCTTCCGGATACAACTCAGAAACATCGGGGGTAAAGATTAAATCTACTCCTGCCTGCCGGGCTAATTTTAAATCTTTTTCTAAGTTACGGGGATAGCGGCGGAAGTCATCAGCCTGATCAAATTGTGTTGGATTGACAAAAATGCTTATAACGGCATAATCACATTTTTCTTTGGCGGCGGCGATAAGAGAAAAGTGCCCTTGATGTAAAGCCCCCATCGTAGGAACAAAACCGATAGTTTTACCTTCCTTTTTAAGGACATTAACTATCTTCCTTACTTCTTTTATTGTTTTTATAACCTTCATATTCAAGTTGCCGTTTTAGAAACAAATCTGCTTGGCTAATCCTTCGCCTATAAAGTTTAGTAAACCTGCCCCCCGGCTCTACTGACCAGCAAGGATAAACTCTTTTTTAATCTCTTTTGAAACTAATTTTTTAATAATCCAGCCGTAAAAAATAACTATTATAACCGCCATCATTGATAAAAATATCCGCATCCCCATGAATACCGCCTGGAAATTTGACATCACACCCGGGAAATCATCATACGCCGGCACTTCAGGTATTACTGCCCGCATTATCTTCCCCTGAAAAAACAACCCTCCCAAGCTCCAGATAATCCCCATAGCCAGGATAGAAATAAATAATATTCTGGCCCAATTCTTACGTTTCAATAAACCGATAGAAGAAACAAGCGTAACCGCTGACACAATAAAGTACATACAAAAGATAAAGCGAATATGTGAAATCAAGAAAAGTAAAATTGCCGGCATATATGCGGTTACTTCTGAATTGCATGAGAGTTGTTCTCTTCCAATTGCCGGGAATATCGAAGAAGCCAGAATATTTTGAATGAGCGAGCTGAAAGTGGTAAATCCCGCCGTTATGATAGATATCCAGGCAAGAATAGTTACGAATTTAGATTTTCCCTGCGGAGGCAATTTTAATATTGATTTTTTAGCTTCAGCCATTTTTCTCAATCCCTTCGTAGCTTTGCACTTATGCACTGCAAATTTTCAGCTACTTCTCCGCCTGCCCGGTGGAAACTTGGCATCAGTTATTTAAAACTTTCTTCGTCGCTCGGGAAATTGCCGCTTTTGACATCTTCGGCAAAATGCCGGAAAGCCTGCCGCATCTCTTTATTCAATTCAGCATAATGCCTGACAAATCTGGGCCTAAATTCTCCATACAAGCCTAACAAATCATGGGAAACTAAAATCTGCCCGTCGCAAAAAGGCCCGGCCCCGATGCCAATAGTGGGAACAGATAACTTCTTGGTAATTTTTTGTGCCAAATCTTTAGGAACACACTCAAGCACCAGGGCAAAAATCCCGGCTTCCTCAAGAATCTCGGCATCCTCTAATAATTTTTTGGCCTGGCCTTTTCCCTTTCCCTGGACCTTATAGCCTCCTATTTTATGGACGGATTGCGGGGTGAGCCCAATATGCCCCAGAACCGGAATACCCACTTCAACCAAGGCTTCAACCTTTTCGGCTATTTCTTCGCCGCCTTCTAATTTTACCGCTTCGGTCCCGGCTTCTTTGATGAACCGCCCGGCATTTCTTATCGCTTCAGTAATACTTTCCTGATAACTCATAAAAGGCATATCGGCAACTAAAAGAGCCGAATCATTTCCTTTCTTAACCGCCCGGGTATGATGCAGCATTTCCTCCATAGTTACCGCGAGCGTATTTTCATGGCCTAAAACAACCATACTTAAAGAGTCCCCTACCAGGATTAAATCAATATTCACCGCATTTAAAATCCTTGCCGTTACATAATCGTAGGCAGTAAGAGCAACGATTTTCTCTCTTTTCTTCTTTTTCTCTTTTAGCGTAACTACCGTTACTTTCTTCTGCTCCATGTTCCTCCCCTCTAATTCGGTTCTACTGCAAGCCACGAACTATCAGCCTTCAGCTATGAACTATCAGCCATGAGCCAACAGCCATGCACTAAAGTTTAAACTTTGCTATTTTGCCCGGCTATAGAATCTCACCCCGCTTTTCATCTTTCTTATCTGGATAATTAAATCATTCAAGTCACTCTTTTTACGAACGAAGTCAATCTCGTTAGTGTTAATAATAAGGAGAGGAGAGTCCTGATAATTAAAGAAAAATCGGCTATAGGCCCGATTAACCTCGTCAATATAGGCACGGCTAATTCCCCTTTCAAAATCGAATTTTCTTTCTTTAATTCTTTCCATCAAAACATCGGTGTCGGCCTGCAGATAAATAACTAAATCAGGCTGTGCCAGGCGGGAAGCCAATATTGGCTGAAGTCGTTCGTAAAGCTTCAATTCGTCTTCATTCAGGTTTAAATAGGCAAAGATCCGGTCCTTTTGGAAAAAATAATCGGCTACCAATCCCTGGCTGAAAAGGTCTCCCTGAGACAGCTCCATTTGCTGCCGGAAACGGGAAAGAAGAAAAAACGTCTGCGTTTCAAAAGCATATCTTTTTGAATCAGCATAAAACTTCTTAAGGAACGGATTATCCTCAATAACCTCTAAGACCAGCTGAAGATTAAGCTCTTGGCTTAACATCTCAGCTAATCTGGTCTTCCCTACTCCGACCGGTCCTTCAATCACCAAATATCGATTTTCTTTTTGCACTAATTCCCCTCACTATATAGCCGTATCCCTTTATTATCCTTCACCCTGTTAAGCAAATCTTTTATTCTGTTTTTTAAAACTGGATGGTAAAATTCCGGATTGATTTCCGCAAGAGGCAGCAAAACAAATTTTCTTTCGGCGAGACGGGGATGCGGAATCTCTAAATCCAACTCCTTCAGGACCAGATTATCAAATAATAGAATATCCAGATCAATAAGCCGCGGCCCCCACTTTACCCCGTTAGAGATCGGTGGCCTTTGGCGACCGTCAGCCGCCTCGCCGAAGGAGAACCATTGGTTCCCAGCGAGATGCGCTGACGTCTTATCTCTAACGGGGTTTATTTCTCTCTTTCGTCCTAATTGTCTCTCAATTTTCTGCAAAATTCTAAGGACATTACGGGGGCTGAATTCTGTTTCGACTTCAATAACCTGATTGAGAAAATAATCCTGCGGCGGCCCGCCTACCGGCTCGGTTTCGTAAATTGAAGATCTCTTTTTAATCTTGAGGTCTCTTTCCGTCCCGAGTAATTCTCTTGCCCTTCTTAGATTTCCGGCTCTATCCCCCAGATTCGAACCCAGGGAGAGATAAACAATATTCATTTTAAATAGCGGATGTAAATGGATTAAAAACCTCGGATAGATAAGCATCCCTGCCGCAAAAGCAGGGGTTAAGCCTGAAAATCAGTGACCGCTCTACCTGCCTGTCGGCGGTCAGGACAAACGGGTTCAATCTTTGCTAATCCGTGCTTTTTAATCTGGTAACTGCCTCTTTTATTCTTTCTTTACTCACCGTCAGGGCAAAACGAAGATACCCTTCGCCGAATCTTCCAAAGCCAATACCGGGAGTGGCAACAATTCCCTTTCCCTTTAGCAGCTTTTTGGCCACTTCAAGCGAACTCCCGCTTCCTTCAGGAATTTTTGCCCAGATATAAAAAGTAGCCTGGGGCTTTTTTACTTCCCAGCCGATTGAGCTCAACCCTTCAAAAAGAATATTCCTTCTTTCCTCGTAGATTTTTATTCTCTCATTTAAAAACTCGGAATTATCTCCTAAAGCTTCAATGGCCGCCATTTGGATAGCCTGAAAAACACCGGAGTCGATATTGGTCTTTAAAGAGCGGAGTCCTTTAATAATTTCTTGATTACCGACGACAAATCCAATCCGCCAGCCGGTCATATTAAACGTTTTGGATAACGAATGAAATTCCACTCCAACCTCTTTAGAGCCTTCCGCCTCTAAAAAACTGGGGGCAGTATAGCCGTCATAGACAAGTTCGCTATAAGCGGCATCATGACAGACAAGAATCTTATTCTCTCTGGCAAAGTCAACCACCCGTTCAAAAAACCTTTTATCCGCAGCCGCCGCCGTGGGATTATTGGGGTAATTCAAAAACATAAGTTTAGTCTGAGAAACCTTCTTCTTATCCAGATTGGCCAGGTCCGGCAAAAAACTATTTTTCTCAAGCAAAGGCATTTCAACCGGTTCTCCGCCGGCAAATATAGTTGAAGCCTGATAGACCGGATAACCGGGACTGGGCACTAAAACCGCCTCCCCGGGATTAACGAAGGCCAAAGGGATATGGGCAATCCCTTCTTTAGAGCCGATTAAAGAAATTACTTCTTCTTCTGGATTTAACTCTACCTTAAATCTTTTCTTATACCATTGGGCCACCGCCTGCCTGAACTGCAGCAATCCAGAATAACTGGGATAACGATGATGCGCCGGGTCAGCCGCCGTCTCCTGAAGTTTCTTGATGATAAAGCTCGGCGTCGGTAAATCCGGGTCACCTATGCCCAAATCAATTATATCCACTCCTTCACTTTTAATCTGCCTCTTCATCCGGTCGATTTCATCAAAAAGATAAGGGGGCAGTTTGTTTAACCTCTCGGCAAATTTGAAATTGTTCATTTTAACCCCAAAACATCGCCCATATCATACAGTCCGGTTTTTTGTTTAACAATGAATTTTACTGCCTTTATCGCTCCCTGGGCAAAGGTATCGCGGCTGGAAGCCCGATGGGTAAGCTCAATTCTTTCCCCGCTTCCGGCAAAAATAACGGTATGCTCCCCGACAATATCACCGCCGCGGATGGCGTGAATACCAATAGTTTCCTTTGGTCTCTCCCCGGTTTGGCCCTTTCGGCCAAAGGTAGCGACTTTATCCAGAGACCGATTAGTCTCTTTAGCCAATATAGCCGCCAATTTAATGGCCGTGCCGCTGGGAGCATCTTTTTTCCGGCGGTGATGAGCTTCGATTATCTCTAAATCATAATCCTGCCCGATTATTCTGGCGGCCTCTTCGGTAATTTTGAATAACAGATTTACCCCAAGACTCATGTTGGGGGAATAAACGAAAGGAATATTTCGGGAAGCTCTATCTATCATTTTTTTCTCTTCCTGAGTAAAACCGGTAGTGCCAATAACCATAGCTTTTTTATGCTTTTGGCAAATTTCTAGATGGGCAAGAGTCGCCTCTGGTGTAGAAAATTCAACAATCACATCTGCCTGATTAATAACCTTCTCTAAATTATCAGCGATTTTTATCCCTTTCTCACCCGGGCCTAAAACCCTGCCTAAATCCTTCCCTATCCATTCATGCCCTTGGTTTTCCAGGCCGCCGACTATTTTGATTTCTGGATCAGCCAGAGATAAGCGGGTAATCCGTTCCCCCATTTCTCCGGCCGCGCCGCTGATGATTAGTTTAACCATTTTTGCTCCTTTTTTCCCATTTCCGCCTAGGCGGTGGAGAATTTAAACTTGAACCTCCTTGGTGCAAGTGTTTATCTATATGAGCTTATAACTATTCAAAACCCCTTTGAGTTTCTCAACATTTTCCTTACTCATTCTGGTAAGAGGAAGCCTCCACTCCATCTCAATCATCCCCATTAAAGCCAGAGCCGTTTTAACCGGCTGGGGATTAACCTCGATAAACATCGCTTTAAAAAGAGGAAATAATTCAAAATGCAATTCCCTGGCCTCATCTATTTTCCCCTCTAAAAAACTATGAACCATCTGGCTGACCTTTTTGGGGACGATATTGGCTGCCACCGAAACCACCCCCTGGCCGCCTAAAGCCATCATGGGAAGAGTCAAAGAATCATCTCCGGAAAGAACCGTAATATCACAAAGGTTTAAAATCTGGCTAACCTGGTCAAGACTTCCGCTGGCCTCTTTAATGGCAACAATATTATCAATCTTAGAAAGTTGAGATACCGTTTCCGGTAAAATGCTTATGCCGGTGCGCGAAGGGACATTATAGAGAATAACAGGAATATCAACCTGTTTAGCGATTAAACTATAGTGTTCATATAAACCTTTTGGCGTCGGTTTATTATAATAGGGAGTAATCATCAGGGCGCCGTCGGCCCCGGCTTTTTTAGCCCCTTTGGTTAAACGCAGGGCCTCTTCGGTGCTGTTAGAGCCGGTACCGCCAATAACCTTTACCCTTTTATCGGCCATTTCAACCACCAGCTGAATCACCTTTATCTGTTCTTCATGCTTGAGAGTGGCCGCCTCTCCGGTACAGCCGCAGGGTAAAATCACATCGGTCCCTTCTTTAATATGAAATTCGACTAAATTTTTAAGCATCTTCTCGTCAATCTGCCCGTTTTTAAATGGTGTGACTATAGCGACACTTGCGCCTTCAAACATATCAAGCCCCCTTTATATATCGATTTTCCCTTGATAAACTAAACCTGTCTTCCCTTCCAGAGATGCCTTTAAGATTTCTCCTTCTTTCTCTAAATAAACAGTGAGGATTTCCCCGCTTTGGGTGAGGATGCGCACCGGAGAAGTCAAGCCCTTAACCAGATGGGCGACGACTGCCGAAGCAATTGCTCCGGTTCCGCAGGCCAGGGTTTCTCCTTCCACGCCGCGTTCATAGGTTCTCATTTCAACTGTATCGTTATCTGTGAAACTGATAAAATCAACATTGGCCCCTTGAGGATGAAACTGGCGATGAAATCTTATCTGGCTTCCTAACCGGTTCACCGGAATTTCTTTAAGAGATTCTTCAATTAAAACTGCGTGGGGCACACCGACATTGAGATAATGAACTATTTTTCTGCCCGTTTCCAAACTTAAATTTAAATTAAGCTTTAAATCTTTGACTTTGCCCATATTAATTCTCACGCTATAATCTTTTACGTCGGCAAAGATTATTCCGGCTAAAGTTTCAAAACTCATTTTGGCTGAGGCAATATGGGTAAAATAAGCATAAGAAGCCACACAGCGGGCTCCATTGCCGCACATCTCCGGCTCACTGCCGTCAGGATTAAAAATGCGCATGCGAAAATCCGCTCGACTAGAAGGCTGGAGCAATATTAACCCGTCTGCCCCGATAGAAAATTTTCTCCGGCAGATTCTCTTGGCAGTTTCATTTTCCTTGCCGGATAGAATATTATTCCGGTTATCAATGATAATAAAATCATTGCCGCTGCCAACCATCTTGGTGAAACTGACTTCCACTTTAATACCTCCAGTAAAAGCTCATAGTTTTCGGCTCTTGGCTCATAATAAAGAAAGAAAAAATATGGCTATGAGCTAAAAACCAAGAGCTAAGAGCCAAATAGAGCCATCAACCATGAACTAATTTTCTCCCCGAATTAAATCCTGATAGGTTTCTCGCTGGCGGATGAGCCTGGCTTTTTTCCCGGAGACCAATACTTCAGCCGCCCGCCGGCGGCCGTTATAGTTAGAAGAGAGCGTAAAACCGTAAGCCCCCGCCCCGCGGATAGCTAGCATCTCCCCGCTTTCCGGCTTAGGCAAAAGAATATCTTTCCCTAAAAAATCCCCGGATTCACAAATCGGCCCGACTACATCAAAGGCAGCTTTCCCGGAGTCCTTTTTCTTTAAAGGAATAATCTGGTGATAAGCGCCGTATAGAGCCGGCCGAATCAAATCGTTCATCCCGGCATCAACAATTAAAAAATTCTTGCTTCTTACTTTTTTAGAAAATAAAACCTTAGTTATTAAAACGCCGGCATTTCCCATAATGAAGCGCCCGGGTTCAATAATCAATTTAAGCCTGCTTTTTTTCACCCAGGGAATAATCGCCCGGGCAAAATCATCGGCAGTAGAAGGCTTTTCTTTTTCCCGATAGCTGGCGGCCAATCCGCCGCCTAAATCCAACCAGTTTAACTTTACCCCCAGGCCCTGAACTTTATCCAGAAAAGGGACAATCTTCTTCAAAGCCTTGAGGTAAGGGGCGGGATTAGCAATCTGAGAGCCAAGGTGAATATGTACTCCCTCTATGCTTAAAGCGAAAAATTCCCTTCGATTCTTAAAGATTTTTAAAGCTTCAGGGAATCCTAATCCAAATTTTGATTCACTCTTAGCCGTCTGGAGATATTTATGGGTATAAAAAGACACTCCCGGATTTAACCGGAGAGCCACTTTTTGTTTCCTTCTCTT
>CAZDME010000029.1:0-15908 GCA_964506785.1 uncultured bacterium
CTATATGCCGCCTTTATCCCCGGGGAATTAAAGGAAAAAGAGAAAACCTTATCGCGTTTAAAAAAACTCCTTTCATTGAAAGAAACGGATGATAATAAAGAGGACAACTTAGCAAAATACCACTCTTTTGAGCCGGTTAAAATCAAAGAATTGAATAAAAAAGAGCTGGCGGTTTTATCCGAAAATCTCCTGGATCTTCCCGGGGTTTTTATCGAAGAAGAGCCGAAGCGTCTTTACCCCGAAAAAAAAATGGCCGCTCATCTATTGGGCTACCTGGGCGAAATTGACGAAAAGGAATTAAAAAATCCGGATTATTTCGGCTACCGCCTGGGGGTGTTAATCGGGCAAACCGGCATTGAGAAAAACTTCGAAAAATATCTTAAAGGTGAAGACGGGGGGAAACAAATCCTGGTTGACGCCCGGGGAAGATTTGTCAGGGTTTTAGGCAGTAAACAGCCGTCTCCGGGTAATAAGGTTTATCTAACCATAGATAAAAAAATTCAAGGAATCGCCGAGAAAGCCTTAGGGGAAAAAGCCGGGGTGATAATAGTCAGCTCAGTAAAAACCGGCGAGATACTAGCTATGGCCAGCCATCCGGCCTTTGATCCGAATATTTTTGTCAGTCCTTTGAAAAGACGGGATTTAGCCCGTCTTTCCCGGCATTCGAAATCCCCATTTATGAACAGGGCTATCCAGTGTACCTATGCCCCGGGTTCAATCTTTAAAATAATCACTGCCGTAACAGCTTTAGAGAAAGATTTAATCTCACCCCGCCAAAAACTAAATTGTTCCGGGATATATAAATTAGGCAACCAAACATTTCACTGTTGGAAAGAAGAAGGACACGGTCAGGTAAATCTATTATCGGCCATTGAACAATCATGCAATGTCTATTTTTATCAGCTCGCCGAAAAAATGGATGTCGACGACCTTAATCTCTACGGACACCGCTTCGGATTAGGCGAAAAAAGCGATATTGAACTTCCCTATGAACAGAAAGGGGTTTTGCCTTCTCGTAAATGGAAAAGGGAAAAATACCACACTATTTGGTATCCGGGGGAAACATTGAATTTATCTATCGGGCAGGGATATGTTGCCATTACTCCAATTCAGATTTTAAATTTAATCTCGATGGTTGCGAACGAAGGCGTAGTTTTTCAGCCTCAGGTGATAAAAAAGATTACCACACCGCAAGGGAAACCAATCAAATCTTTTAAACCCAAGCCGCTTAAAACAGTTAGCCTGGCGCCAAAGACCTGGCGGTTAGTCAAAGGAGGTTTGAGAAGGGTAGTAAACGGCAAGCACGGGACAGGAATGCTGGCCCGTCTGGATAATGTGGAAGTAGCCGGGAAGACCGGAACGGCTCAAGTGATAAAAAATAAAATTTTTCAAGACAGACTCAAGAAAAATATCCCTTACCGTTTTCGAAACCATGCCTGGTTCGCCGGTTTTGCTCCTTTTACCGATCCAGAGATTGCTATTGTCGTTTTTGTCGAACACGGCGGACAGGGAGGTTCGGACGCGGCTCCAATCGCCAAAGAAATGCTTAGTCAAATCTTTCCTCCGGTAGAAAGCCTTTAAAAAAACCATGCTTAAACGAACCTTTAAAAATTTTAACTGGTCTCTTTTTATCGCCGCTGTGCTCCTAAGCGTTATCGGCATTATTCTCATCCGCAGCTCTACCCATGGGAGGGTTTCTTCCGGACAGCTAAGCCTGCCGCTTAAACAAATTTTATGGCTGATATTGGGATTTACCGCTTTAATAATCAGTTTCCGCACCGATTACCATCTGCTCATTTCTTTAGCCATTCCGTTTTATGCGATAACTATTTTTCTTCTTTTACTGGTTTTAATCTTTGGAGAAAGCCGCTGGGGGGCTCAACGCTGGCTGCAAATAGGCGGATTTGCCTTGCAACCTTCAGAATTTATGAAAATTTCTCTAATCTTAATTCTGGCCTATCAGTTAGAGCAACAAAAAGGGAATTTTTTTCAAATTAAATCTTTAGCTGTATCTACCGGTTTATTGCTTCTACCGATGGCCGTAATCTTTAAACAGCCCGATTTGGGAACGGCCATTATTCTTTTCCCTATCTATCTGGGGATGCTATATTTATCCGGAGTGCGAAATAAACATTTAATCGGGATAATGGTAACGGTTTTATCGCTCCTGCCAATTTTCTGGTTTTTATTAAAAGATTATCAAAAAGCCCGGCTTCTGGTCTTTTTAAATCCTAACTCCGACCCTTTAGGTTCGGGATACAGCATAATTCAATCAAAAATTGCCATTGGTTCCGGCGGGCTGTTAGGCAAGGGGTGGCTTTCCGGAACACAGACGCAGTTACATTTTCTCCCCGAGCATCATACCGATTTTATTTTCTCCGTCCTGGGAGAAGAATGGGGTTTCTTAGGGGCAATTTTCGTAATTTCCATTTTTATTGTTCTCATCAGACAGGGATTAAAGATTTGCTTTAACGCCCGGGACACTTTAGGCAGCCTTTTAGCCGGCGGCATTGTCATTATGTTTATTACCCAGATTTTTGTTAATATCGCCGTAACCATGGGTATTTTGCCGGCAACCGGTATACCCCTTCCCTTTATCAGTTATGGAGGTTCATCCCTTTTAGTCTCCCTTTTTTCTATCGGCATCCTTCTCAATATTCAATCGAAATCATTCCTCTTTTAAAATGAGCGAAGAAGCCAGTAAAATGAATGAAGAATCCAACCGGGTTATAATTATTTTAGGGCCGAGTGCTTCTGGAAAATCCGAAATTGCCCTGGTTTTAGCCGGGGAGCTGGGCGCATCCATTATCTCCGCAGATGCCTTTCAAATCTATCGGGGAATGGATATCGGAACGGCTAAACCTTCAAAAGAATGCCGCCGGCAGATTAAACATTACCTGATAGATGTGGCCGAAACGGATGAAGATTTCGATGTGGCTAGGTTCAAGGCTTTAGCCGAAGAGGCCATTAGGAAAATTAAACAACAAGGGAAAACTCCTTTAGTCGTCGGGGGAACGGGGCTATACATAAAAGCTCTTACCCGGGGGCTGGTATCAGCGCCAAAAAAGAATAAGAAGCTGCGGGATAAGTTAGAGAAGCTGGAAAAAAACAGAGGAGAGGGTTTTCTTCACCAGAGGCTTAAAAAAGTTGACCCGGAAGCGGCCCGGCGAATCCATCCTCATGACCAGAGGCGGATTATCCGCGCTTTAGAGGTTTATGAATTAACCGGACTTCCTTTATCCCGGATTCAAAAGGACGGGGAAAAACCAGATAACAGATTTGAATTTATCAAAATTGGCTTGATGCGTCCGCGAAAGGAATTATATAAGCGGGCAGAGGAGAGAATAGATGAGATGTTTAAGCAAGGCTGGATAGAAGAAGTAAGGACTTTGCTTGATAAAAATTATCAGCCAAGACTTGTTTCCATGCATGCTTTGGGTTACCAGGAAATCAGCCGGTTTCTTGCCGGTAAGATTACTTTAGAAAAGGCCAAATCCTTAATTAAACAAAATACCCGGCAATTTATAAAACGGCAGTTGACCTGGTTTAAAAAGGAAACGGATATCCACTGGATAAATATAGATAAAAATCAAAGAAACGAAGAAATTTTATTACAAATTAGAGGGATTTTAGAAAGACGGTAGCATGGAAAAAAAAGAAAGGGCGATTTTGGTGGGGGTAAAGCTGCGCCGGCAGCCCCGATGGGCTGTAAATGACTATTTGGCGGAATTAAAAGAGTTAACCGGCACCGCCGGGGCAAAGGTTATTGAAACAGTTGTATCAAACCAGGATAAGTTTCAGCCGCAATATTTAATCGGGAGCGGGAAAGCAGAAGAGTTAGCCCTTAAGGCAGAGGAAAATGAAGCGGACTTAATTATTTTTGACGAAGATTTATCGCCGGCCCAACAGAGAAATTTGGAAGAAAAAACCGGCTTAAAAATTATCGACCGGACACAGCTTATTTTAGATATCTTCGCCCAGCATGCCCAGAGCCAGGAGGGAAAATTTCAAGTAGAGCTGGCACAGCTTAATTATCTGCTTCCCCGGTTGGTAGGCAAAGGCACAATTCTTTCCCGTTTAGGAGGGGGTATCGGGACCCGGGGGCCGGGTGAAACTAAATTGGAGATTGACCGTCGAAGGGTGCGAGAAAAAATCGGGCGGTTAAAAAAGGATATCGAAAAGATAAGAGGCCATCGGATGCTTCAGCGGAAGCAGAGGAAAGAACGAGCAGTGCCGACGATTGCTTTAGTCGGATATACGAATAGCGGCAAATCTACCCTTTTAAATAGCCTGACCGGGGCCCAGGTTCCGGTAGAAGATAAACTTTTTTCCACCCTTGACCCTGTTACCCGAAAGGCGCAGTTATCCAATAATCAACTTATCCTTCTAATCGATACAGTGGGTTTTATAAGAAAACTCCCTTATCACCTAATCGCTTCATTTAAGGCTACTTTAGAAGAAATCACCGAGGCTGACCTTTTACTGCATATTTTAGACGCCCATCATCCGCAGGTGATAGAACATGAGAAAACTGTGCGAGAGATACTTGAGGAAATCGGGGCTAAAGGGAAAGAGGTAATCCCGGTTTTAAATAAGATTGATTTATTGGAAAACCCGCATGCCTTGCGAAGATTGGAAAAGTCTCTTTCGGATGCAGTGGCTATCTCGGCCTTAAAAAAGGAAAATTTGAATTCGCTTTTATCGAGAATTATGGAAAGACTTGAGGGCCGCTACCAGAAAATTCGGCTATTTATTCCTTTATCTCAAGGAAGGCTTATTGCCCGGCTTCACCAGGACGGGGAGATTCTTAAAGAGGAATATTTAGAAAACGGGGTGGATATGACCCTTCAAATCAGGCGGGAGTGGGTCGAGCAACTAAGGCCGTATAAATTTAATCCTGATAGGTAGCGATAAAAAATTTCGGAAAAATTTTTGACAAGGGCTATTTTTTATGTTATACTTCCTTATGAATTTAGATGAATCTTCGAAAAGGCAATCTGCCTGATTAAGCGGCAGAACGCAAAACCACGGGTTCTAAAGGATTGGAACAGCCGGGTTACCGAAAAGACGGTAGCCCGGTTTTTTTTGTGGTTCGATAGGCTTATTACCCTGAGCTGAGTCGAAGGGTCAAGCCGGGTTATCAAAAAATGGTAATTCGGTTTTGTTATTTAAAGGAGGATTAAAAAATGTTCAAAAAGAAGCTTAAAAGAAGTAGAAGTCTTAAGGTTTTAGCTTTAATAGTAAGCCAGGCCTTTATTGTTACCTCGGCCTTTGCCTATCCGATTTCAGGGGGTCTAGCCAAAGAGGAATATCTAAGGGTAAAAGCGGCAGCTCATAATAATATCGCGGGGGACATAGTCTCATTCAATAGAGGGATAGGTGTCTCTTTTACAGAAAATAATGAAGCTATTGCTGACCCCAAGTTAGAGTTACGGCAGATTTTTGGGCCAACTCAGCTTCCAATGGGTACCGACAAGAAGGTTATAGATGAACGAGAAGAAGAAAGAGGAAATATTCAAGGGGCATTGCTATTTTTAAGGGTGGCAGAGGACGTAGGCGACGTAGAAGTAAAATATTGGGAAATAGCCGATTTTATTCAAAATCGGGTTTCAATCCTTCTGACTGTTCCCGAAAATGATTCCGCTTTTTTGGTAGCTAGGAGTCCAAGCGAATACTCAGTCATGCATCACGGTTTAACAAGAAACACACTGTATATGTCAATAAAAATGTATGAAAAGATAAAAGACGACCCAGAGTTACTTGCGGGGGCTTTAGTATATTCAGGAACTATTCTCAAATTATGGCATGACTTTGCGTCAGAACAGGAGATGACTTTAAAGGAGCTTAGTCAGTGGAGAAAAAAGAAAAAAAACCGCGAAGCAGTAAAAAATCTCAGTATCCTTTTTTCCAAACAAGCTAAGATATTGGAAGAGAAAATCGTTTATAAGAGACTGGACGACATAATTAACGCTTCCTTATTTGCAGCCATAGTAAAAACAAGGAAAATAAAGATAGCTAACCTTGATGCTGGAATTAAAGTTTTAAGTGGCATATTTTTTAATGACGCGTATAAATCTAATTTTAGCGAAGCTAACCTTGCATACATGGAAAAAAGAGCAGGCCTTTTGAAGGAAGAAAGAGATAAACTATATGACGAAATCGAATCTTTTACCAAAGGGCTTAAACCAGCAGAACGAGATATTTTAGAAAATGATTTAGAAAATGATTCCCGTTTTCAATTAGACTGTAACATTGCAGAAAAACAAGGAATAATTGAGCAATTTGAGCGGTTAATGTCAATATCTGCGGGAAATTCAAAAATGACTCAATCTTTCAAAAACCAGCTGGTTGATTTTGTTAAGCTAAAGGATGTAACAGAACAACTAATACAGTTAGGAAAAAAGAGAGCACAATGGAGGCGAGAAGTTAAAGATAGCGCCAGAGAGGAAAAGAAAAATAAGAAACCTAAGGTGCTTGGACGAGTGGATAAAGTAACAACTTCCGCCATAGATGGTGGGGTTTTGGTTGAAGGTATTAAAACTTTAAGAGATGATTTATACCAAGAGGTCCCCGGAACCAACGGAGTGGCAGTCAGGAGCCGTTTAGATGCAAATGAGGTTTATGTAGCAACAAGCGAATCAACGGATAGAATGAAAATTTACAGCAAATTCGAGTCTGGAATGGGAAAAAATCAAATTAAGCTAAGCGATTTTAGACCATTTTTTCGAGAGGTTATTGAGGAAAATAGTCTTGAATATATCCCGGGGTCAGATAAAAAATTAGCGTGGAATCCTGAATTACCATCAGTTATTTATGAAGTGAAAAGAGATGAAAACGGGGAAAATTTCCTTTTCGGACCTCAAGGGGGGGGAGTAGTAAAAGTAATAAAGCAGAAAAAAACAGAAATAAGCCGGGAAAGAGACATTGTAAACAAGGCTTATAAAACAGCTGAGTTAAAAGGTAAAATTGATGCGTTAGAAACTGTAGCAGCTAAAACACAATCCCAGGTAGAGCCCTATTGGCCAAAAGGTAAATTGGCAAAGGAAATTAGTGAATTAGAGAACGAAATAGCTATGCTTGGGTTTTCTGATTTTTATGACCAGAAAGTCGTTAACAGCAAAGGGATAGAGAAAGAGCTGGAATTAGCCAGACGGAAGGCGCAGATGGAAAAGTTTGAGGCAATCCGTACTGGTAACTATACTAAAAGTTCAAAAGCCGCGGCGGTTAAAGGAATTTTCAACGAAGTATACCCGAAAGAAATGAGAATGTTGGAAGCGCAATTAACCGAAGCATTGGAAAAAAATAGACAGGCGGTTATAATTGACTGGGAGCTGTTGAAAAATGACCCGGGTTTAGTTTTGATGATTATGGAAGCCAATCAGACATTGAAATTCGGATTGGCAATGCCAAAGCCTGAAGAAAAAGCCGTTAATTTTTTGAAAGAGGTTGAAAAACAAACATATAAAATCGGTAGTCTAACGGGTAAATTCGATTTTTATGTTCCCTATGCCTTAAACAAGGCTCAAGTAATAGAGCTGGTTAAAAATATAAAAACGGAACAAGCTGTAGAAAAAATAGCCGCCCTGGGAACTGTTGAGTGGGCCTCACTTTATAAAGACATCGATGACTGTATTGCCATTGCCTGCCAGATTGGAACCGAAGGAGGCAACGTTGCCCAGGGGCCGGAAGCTCTAAAGGCGGCCATGGTCTTGTTGAATACAGAAATCTTTAAAGAAGAAGCCGAAAAATATGCCGCCAATAGAGAAAACGGTGTTTATAATTTCGCCTCAAGGGATTTAGGCCACCGGCTGCAACTCATCATGGATTATCGTAAAGAACTGGCGGTCTTTGAGTAATAATGGGTAGACTAATTAAATAGGGAAAAGGGAGGCAAATCCCTTTTTGATGGAACAGTCCGGCTGAAACCAGCCGGGCTGTTTTTTTTATTTTGACAATTGCTTTTTTCTATGTTAAAATCCGAAACATCAATTAAAAAATGAAAAGACTAACTTTAATCCTATCGATTTTCGGAATGCTGGTTTATCTTATCCCGGAGGTTAAGGCGGCGGAGCCGTATCAAAAAAAATATCCTTTCAAATCGGCCATCATTCATTATGAAATAAAAGGCGAGGTGCAAAGCGGGACGGAGGAGTTGTATATTCAAGGGGTTAAAAGTTGTTCCATAAAACACATCACCATAAAGGTCCTGAACAATATTCAAAAGCAGGACTTGATGGTAATCGACGACGGAGAAAATGTATACTCGATTGATTTAAATGAAAAAACCGGCACCAAAATGGTCAGTCCATATAAGATGACTCAGGAGTTAACTCCGGAGGAAAGGGAAAAATTAGAGGAGACCGGTCTGGCCCTAGTCAAGGGAATAAGCGGGAAGCTTAACCATGAGCCGATTGGGACAGAAAATATTTTAGGCAAACCCTGCAAAATCTATAAGATTTTCGGGGTGAAAAGCTGGCAGTGGGAAGGGGTTCCTTTAAAGACAGAGATGCAGATGATGGGGAAAATTACCCAGACAGCCACCAAGATAGATGTCAACAAGGCAATTTCGGATAGCCGGTTTAAAGTACCGGCCGGGATAAAAGTTAGGGATATAAGCAACGAACAGAAAAATCTGTTTGAAACTAATTTTTTGGAAGGGATAAAATAATGAACCCGAAGACATATATCAAAAAGGCAGAAGAAAAAATCAGAAAAAAGATAGGCGGGAAGAAAGCCCTTTGCGCTACTTCGGGCGGGGTAGACAGCATGACCTGCGCCGTTTTAGCCCACCGGGTGCTTAAAAATAGGCTAAAATTACTTTTTATCGACGACGGACTGATGCGCCAGGATGAAGGGAAAACGGTAAAAAAAGACCTGGCGAAATTAGGGATAAAATTGGAGATTCTTTCGGCAGAAAAACAATTCTTTTCCGCCCTAAAAGGGAAAATAGACCCGGAAGAAAAAAGAAAGGCTTTTAGAAATATTTTTTACCGAACCTTAGGAGGGGCAATTAAAAAAAATCGGGCGGAATTCTTGATACAGGGAACTATCGCCGCCGATGTAAAAGAAACCAAAGCCGGAGTTAAAACCCAGCATAATGTGCTGGAACAGATTGGTCTAAACCCAGAAAGATTCGGCTTTCAAGTTATTGAACCGTTAGTCAGCTTATACAAAGATGAGGTACGAAAAGTTGCCAGGGCTTTAGGGTTGCCGGCAAAATATTACCAGCGCATGCCTTTTCCCGGCCCGGGATTAGCCACCCGAATCGTGGGAGAGGTAACTCCAAAAAGAACGGCAGTTGTCCGCCGGGCAGTTAAAATTGTAGAGGAAGAAACAGTTCACCTTAAGCCGTTTCAGGCTTTTGCCGTCCTTTTATCTGACCGGGCTACCGGGATAATTAAAGGGAAAAGGATGTTTGGCGAGATTGTTGCCGTTCGTTCCGTTGAATCTGAAAAGGCCTTAAGGGCGGAAGCAACGAATCTTCCCTGGAAAGTCCTGAAAAAAATTCAAAAAAGAATTATCAGAGAAATCCCTTCGGTGACCAAAGTCCTATATGACCTTACCCCAAAACCCCCCAGCACGATCGAATATATCTAAAAAAATAGGGAATAGTGGTAGGTTGAAGGTAATAGGGCGTAGGTTGTAGATAGTGAGACATAGGTTATAGGCAGTAGGTAGTAGGTAATAGGTGGTGGGTTAAAAGAGCTCTAATAAAAAGAGCTCTTTTTTTGTCAAAAGGAGGTTATTTATTTAGGGCAAAATGTTAGAAAAGACTTGCTAAAAATGCTATTTTTGATATAATCGGTATAAATAAATGTAAAAGGGAGGTGAAGAGAAAATGACGAAAAAAGATTGGGGAGCAACGGATATGGGTATGCAGGCAAATCTGGCGGCAATGTTAGCTTACCTCTTTGGAGTAATCAGCGGGCTGGTAATTTTTCTAATCGAAAAGAAGAATAAATATGTTCGTTTTCACGCCATGCAGTCTATTCTCTTATCGGTCGCTTTAGTGGCTATCTGGATTGTCTATTTCATTATTGCTTTGATCCCTGTGGTAGGTGTTTTAATCGCTATATTGGGACCACTCACTGGATTGGCCTCTTTGATTCTCTGGATAGTGCTTTTGATTAAAGCCTATCAGGGAGAAGAATTTAAACTGCCGATTATAGGGGATATTGCCGAAAAAAATGCCTAATTTCATTTCCCTGAACGGTTTCTATTGGGGGTTGGCAAAAAATATAACTTTAACAGGGGAGTCGTTATAAAAAACGCTTTATATCCCGAGGAAAGTAAAATCAGGGGGATGTTGGAGAGAAGTTTCTAAATGTTAAGGACCCGGGGAAAGTTAGAGGAAATCGAAGAGCAAATCCTTGCTCCTTATGCGGTCTTAAGCAAAAATGCCAGACATCAATACCGGGAGCCGCCGCCTAAAAATAGAACTTATTTCCAGCGCGATTGGCACCGGATAACCCACTGTGAAGCCTACCGCCGCCTTGATTCCAAGACACAAGTCTTTCCTTTCGGAGAAGGGGACGATGCCTCCAGGGACCGCCTTTCTCACACTCTTGAAGTAGTTCAAATCGCTACCTCTTTAGCCTCGGTATTAGGGGCGAATGAAGACCTGGTCCGGGCGATTGCCCTGGCCCATGACCTGGGACATACTCCCTTTGGACACGTCGGGGAAAATATTCTCAATACCCTGTTAAAAAAATGGGGAGGTTTTGACCATAACCGCCAGAGCCTTAAGGTTATTACACAATTGGAAGTCCGTTATCCGCAGTTTCCCGGGCTTAATTTAAGCACCGAGGTCTTGGACGGAATTCAACGCCATTCAACCGAATACGACAAAAGCAGTACCCACCTTTTGTATTTCAAAAATTATCAAAAACCATCCCTGGAAGGGCAAATTGTTTCTTTAGCGGACATCATCGCCTTCCGCTCCCATGATTTAGAAGACGGCATTAATATGGGTATTTTAAAAGAGCCGAGAGAAAAAAGAGAGCTGGAAAGATTAACTCTTTTAAGGGAAATCAGCGCTGAAATCAACCCTATATTGAAAAAATTACGATATAAGGAGGATTACGACCGGGTGCAGAAAGCGCAGCAGGCCCGCTACCTGATTAATTTTTTGATAACCGATGTTTTAAATGAAACGCAGCGGAGAATCAAAAGATTTGAGGTGAACTCACCTCTGGCGGTGCGAAAGGCGCCTGAGGATATCGTTTCTTTCAGTAAAGGCATGGAGAAAAAACTCGACCAGCTAAAAAAATATTTAGAAAAAAATTTTTATCAAAATTTCAAAATACTCCAGATGACTAAAAAAGGCAAAGACATAATCGCAAGCCTGTTCGAAACTTATAATAAAAATCCGGAGATCTTGCCCGGCGGAATACAAATCGAAATAAAAAAACGCGGCCAGATGAAAAGAAAAAAAGAAGAAAAAGTTAGCCGCCGGGAAGAAACAAAAATAAGAAATATCGTAATTGCCGATTATATTGCCGGAATGACCGACCGCTACGCCATCGAGCAATATCAAAAAATATTCGAAATTGGAAAACCTGTCCTCTAGGAATTAAATGATTTTTATAAAATTTTTAACTGCAGCGGCCATAATTTTTGTAGCCGGGTTTAAATTAACGAAATTCGCGGAAATCTTAGCAAAAAAATGGAGGGTGAGCCATCATGTAATGGGTTTCATCCTTCTTTCCTTGATAACCGCTTTGCCGGAATTATGCGCCAGTTCCACCGCCGCCTATATCGGCAATTCCGATTTGGCATTAGGAAACCTTTTCGGAAGCAACGCCTTCAATATTTTTATAATCGTCATTCTCGATTTTTTAAATAAAGGCCGACCGATTGTTTTTCAGGTCGAACGGACACTCCTTTATACGGCACGATTGGGAATTATACTAACCCTTATCGCTATTGCAGGTATTGCCTTGAGCAACGGAGCGACGCCCATTTCTGCCCTTTTTGTCCGCCGATTAAATATTTTTCATATCGGCCTCTTCAGTTTAATCCTTGTCATGCTATATATCTGGGGAAACAGGAAAATTGCCAATTTCAGCCAAAGGGAGAAAAATGTTTTTCCGGACATAAAAGATAAAAAGGATGAAGTAAAATTTGCCTTAGCAAAATTTCTAAGCTCGGCGGCAGTCATTATTGCTACCGGGATTTATATTTCAAAGCTGGCTGATCAAATTTCTTTGTTTTCCTTTAAGGGGGCAATCCTCGGGGGGACTGTGGTGGGAACATTCCTTTTAGCCGTGGCGACATCTCTGCCGGAATTAGCCGTAGCCTCATCCGCAGTCAAAAAGGGATTTTACAGTATGGCCTTAGGGAATATTCTGGGGAGCAACCTGGTCAATATGCAAAGCATCTTTTGGGCGGATATCTTTTACCGGCCGGATACAATCTTCAATGCGGCCAGCCCCCTTCATATATTCAGCGGCTTTTTGGTTATTCTCCTCACTTTAATCGTTGCCCTGGGAATTATGAAACCTGTTCAAAAAAAGTTTCTAAAAATCAATCTGGTTACTTTAGCCATATTGATAACCTATCTTGGAGGGTTCTTTTTTATTTTTAAATATCGATAAAGGAGAGCAGAAATGACCGCTTACTATCTTGCCTTACTAACAGCTTTACTCTGGGGAATTGTGCCTATTTTAGAAAAGGTCGGACTGCGGCAGGCACCGCCTTTAGCGGGATTAGCGGTTCGAAGCGCCGGGGTGATTTTAGGATTGCTATTTCTTTTAATTTTTTCTCCCCCCTGGCCGGAATTGGCTAAAATGCCGCCCAAGACAATTGTGTGCCTTTTAAGCGCCGGGCTTTTAGCCAGTTTTATCGCGCAGATCGCTTTCTATCACGCTTTAAAAGTCGGCCAGGTTTCTATGGTAGTTCCTATCTCGGGCAGCTATCCTTTGATTGCTTTTATTCTGGGGATACTTATTCTCGGTGAAAAATTAACCCTGGCTAAAACATTTGGCGCCGCTTTTGTAATTGCCGGGATTTTTCTTTTGAAGTAAGTTGGCGCGGTTAAATCTTAAATACAGCTTTTTCTAATGGCCTAAAATGAAAAATAAAGATAAAAAAATAGTCGCCAACGTACTGAATAAATGCCTGGGTTATAAAAAAGGCGAGTTAGTTTTAATCATTACCGACGATAAACTTCAAGAAATGGGGGAGTTGTTCTACCAGGGCGCCTTATCTTTAGGAATAGAAACCATCCTTTTAAAAATGAAGAGCCGTTTCATCCACGGAGAAGAACCTCCCCGGCTGATCGCCGAGGCTTTAAAGAAAACCGATATCGCCCTTCTGGTTACCGAGAAATCGCTTTCTCATACCCAGGCCCGTCTTGTTGCCTCAAGAAAGTTTGGGGTGAGGATTGCCAGCCTCCCCGGAATTGATAGAAAAATATTTGCCCGAAGCTTACTAATCGATTATAATAAACTGAAGAAACAGTCACAGAAGCTGGCGGCAATCCTGACTAAAGGTAAATCGGTCCGGGTGGAAACAGATAAGGGAACAAAGGTTAATTTTTCCATTGCCGGAAGGCGAGGCCTAACCGATGACGGCCTTTATACCAAGAGGGGGGCTTTTGGCAACCTGCCGGCAGGTGAGGCCTGTATCGGGCCGATAGAAGGAACAACAAAAGGAAAACTTATAGTTGATGCCAGCTTTGCCGGATTTGGAAAAATAAAAAAACCGATTGAGATCGAAATAAAAAAAGGAAAGGCAGAAAAAATCAGTTTCGCGCCACTTCGGAATTTACTTAAACCTTTCGGGAGAAAAGCCTTGAATATTGCCGAGTTTGGCCTGGGTTTAAATCCCAAAGCAAAGGTTACCGGTAATGTCCTGGAAGACGAAAAATGTTTAAACACGGCGCATATTGCCCTGGGAAATAATCGGTTTTTCGGCGGCAAGGTAGACGCTCCCTGTCATTTAGACGGCGTTTTCTATAATCCCAGGGTTTTTGTCGACGGAAAAAGAATTCTGTAGCGGAAAGGAGGAAGAAATAATGGCAAAAAAAACAAAAGCCAAAATTCTAATAATTTTGGGTATACTGGGGATTGCCTTTATTTGCACATGGGATATTATCACCGGAAAGGCAGTTAACGATATTAGCGGGCCCAGATCAATAGCCGTTCTGGTTATTTCCGGTCTAATGCTAATTCTGGGCGTTATAAAGGCAAAAAGCAAAAATTAAAATAAAAGGGGGTAAAATTGGAAAAAAAGATTTTAAGCGTAAGTCTGCTGGTTGTAATAATCTTGGGGATAACGCCAGCTATTTATGCGCAAGACAGCGCCTTTAGCAAATTGGGCAGGGGAGCGGCAAATTCTTTGACCGGCTGGTTAGAAATTCCGAAAAATATTTATGAAATCAGCTCTACAGAAAATCCTCTCAAAGGAGTAAGCTGGGGATTAGTAAAAGGTTTGGGTTTGGGGGCCGCCCGGACGGCGATTGGACTTTATGAGGTGGTCACTTTCCCGTTTCCTCTTCCGGAAAATTATGAACCAATTATGACTCCTGAATACGTGCTTGGGCCAGAGTAAAATTTCGAGACTGACATATGTACTGGTTTGGAAAAATAGTCATAGCTCTTTTAGGGATTTGCTGGGTAGCCGCCGGTAGCATAAGCTTGTTTAACCCATGTGGGACGAAAAGATATCTGGTTCGCCTAAAAGGGGTAAATTTTCATATACTGGCTTGGTTGCCCTTGATTTCAGGAATTTTCATTTATTTAAGCTCTTACTTGAGTTCTTTGGAATGGTTTTTAAAGGTTATTGGCATTCTGGGAATTCTTAAAGGGCTTTTTTTATTGTTTGTTCAGGTGAAAACAACCCGAACCTTTTTAAATTGGTGGATAGAGTTGCCAGATGGTTTTTATCGAATCTATGGGGTTTTAGTGCTGGGTTTGGGAGGCCTGGTTATATATTCGGTGTTTTAATCAACCGAGAATGTCTGATAATATATCTTATGTTATCTTTTTGAAGCGAGCAAAATCTTTTTTCCTTCATTTCCGCTCTTTTCTTTCTTTCCTTTAATATACCACATTCCTAAAATTGAGTCAAGCTCTTTTTTTACTTTTTTTTATCCCCCTTTTTTATGCTAAACTTTTCCCCTGGTAGCCTAAAAGTCAGGGAAAGGAGTTGTTATGTCAATTTATGACACCGAAAAGGTATATTTGCCGCAGGTTAAGCTATCTGAATGGCAAAAGCAGTTTCTATATGACTTCCTAAAAATCTTTAATCGGAAATATGCGGATTTTATAAGGGATATTTGTGATGCCATTTTAAAATGGGATATTGAGAATAACCGGCCTACCTTTAATGAACATCTTAATAGGGCTTCTAAGCAAATTAGCCAAGAGTATATAAAAAGGGACTGCTTCTATTATAAAACTCAATGTAAAAAGACTTGTTTGCCCAGCCCTATTTATATTGCTTGCCGGGACTTACCTATTAAGAAAACCGGAAGGCTTCCCCAGGTTTCAGTATCACAATGGCAAGCCGAAAATCTGTATAAGTTCTTAGCTACTTTTTCTAAATCCTATGCTGATTTTGTCCGAATGTTATGCGATAATTTATCTTTGAATATTATTGAAGCTCAGGCAGAAGCAGTAGAATTTTCAAAGTCAAATAATAATATATTTAAAAATACCTTTGATAAAATTATCCATATGGAGAAATTAAGGAAAGAAACAGAAAAGCCGAATCAATGGCCAGCTAACTTTTGGACAAGGCGTTCCCTTATAAAGAAAAGTAAATCTACTTAATAGTAATATATTAATAGTAATATAGAAATAAGGTAATATCCTTATTTCTTTAAAGTGGCTTCGGATCATCTATATCAACCGAACTCCACGCATCTATCATATACTTCTTGATATACTTATAAGGAAGAAATC